>JAGOHT010000030.1 GCA_017996055.1 Alphaproteobacteria bacterium | reverse complement strand
CTTCAGGGTAAGCGCGGGAGCGCCACAACATGGTGAATCAGCAACTCTAAATTGCGCCGAACGAAAGCAATTGTCACGCGGATAATATTAATGAATTCCAATCGGTTAACAAAGAACCTTCGTGCGAGTCACTGTTCGGCAACAGTTTAAAATCCATTTGGCGTTTTGCAAATGAAGGATAATTTGTTGCGCGCTGCTTCAGCACGATTCAGCTGCTTATCGAGTGCAGCCATGGTACGAGTGAGGTCTGCGGTTTCATCACGCGACCATACGGCAAAGACCGCGAGATAAATTGCGGTGAGTGCGATGGTGTTGGTGGGAGATGTATCGCCGCAGTGCGCGCTGCGCAATAGCGCCGCCATTTGTTCCGGTAGGGCTTGTAAAATCGCTATAGCTAGTCGTGGATCGCGACGCGCGGCATGGGAGAGGTTCTCGATTGCCGCGCGGTTGTTTTGTAAAACATCGAACCGCAACATCATGATGTCGAATAGAGCATCGCGTGACGTATTTTGTTTGTCGTGACGATAGTCGCGCAGTGTCAAGCGCGTGATAAAAGTCGCGAGTTTGCGGCAGCAATTCTGTCGTTCCAAAAACGCTTTTGCAGTGGCCATTGGCACCCGCGCCTGGCGTGCAAGCAAGGCCGGGTTACATTGCTCCCAGCCGTTTATGCTGAGGCAACCTAAAAGTGCTTCCGCCAGTTTGTCGTCGTTTGTCGCTTTTGCCATCGCGGGAGCTTACGCCAGAATCACGGTTCTGTAAAAATCAGCTTTTGCCAATGGCTGCGGCTCGCGCCGCCGCGCGCTGCATGGCTTCCAGTATGATGGGCTGCAAGCCATCAGTGGCGAGCAAGCGTGTGAAGGCGGCTTCCGTCGTGCCGCCAGGCAGTAGCATCGCGCGATAAAGCGTCGCGATATCCATGTCTGGCTCTGCGAGGTAATTTCCGGCCCCTTGCACCGTCGCGCGCGCCAGG
This sequence comes from Alphaproteobacteria bacterium, assembly GCA_017996055.1. Lineage (GTDB taxonomy): Bacteria > Pseudomonadota > Alphaproteobacteria > UBA9219 > RFNS01 > JAGOHT01. Next base: position 15,220 of record JAGOHT010000030.1, on the reverse strand, counting down.
TCGCTTGCTAGCTCCGCGCTAAGGCCGAGCGCGATGCCGGCTTCACGCATCGCTGCGGCGAGATAAAAAACATAAGCTGGCCCACTGCCCGACAGCGCAGTCGCCGCATCCATCTGCTGCTCTGCCTCAAGCCAGACGACTCGGCCTATCATGCTGAAAAGCTGGTTCGTGGTCGAGCGGTCCGCTGCGGTGCATTGGGCATTTGCGATGGCGGGCGTTACGCCCTGGCCGATTTGGGCGGGCAGGTTCGGCATGGTGCGCACCAGACGCACCGCACCGAGATGGGGCGTGAACTTCGCCAGCGGCCAACCGGCAGCAACAGAAATATTGAGGGCTTGCACGGCCAGGTTGCGATAAGCAGGCAGCACATCAGCGAGCTGTTGCGGTCGCACGGCATAGAGAATGATATCGGGCTGTGGGGCATCTGCGGGCAGGGTGGTGTGCCACGCGAGATTCTTCCCCGTGAACTCGGCAGGCAAGGGCGATGGTTTGATGATAGTGCAGTTGAGGTCAGGATTCTGGACGAGCCAGCGCCGCAACATGGTCTGCCCGAGATGGCCGCAGCCGACGAGCAGGAGGCGCATCAGGCGCAGCCGACCGTTTCAATCATCGCTGAGTTCAGCGCTTCACCAGGCTGCTTGCCGCCCCAGATGACGAACTGGAACGCCGGATAGAAACGTTCGCTTTCGGTCAAGGCAATCTCGACCATGTCCTCAAGCGTCTCGACCGCACCGCCGCGCGCCCCGCGCAGCAACAGCGTATGGCGGAACATGGGCGTGTTGTCCTCAGGGCATATTTCGAAATGGCCGAGCCACATTTTTCCGTTCATCACCGCCAGTAATTCATGCACGACGGCTTTCCGTGTTGGCGGTACTTTCAAATCAAACTGGCAGGAGAACTGCAACGCGGAAATTTCGCGCTGCCAAACGAAGAACAAACGATAATGGCACCAGCGACCCGATAGCTCGACAATCAGCTCGTCATTGGTGTTGCGCTCGAATAGCCATTCATTGGCGACAACGATTTCCTCGATGATATCGAGCGGATTATGCGGCGCGCTAACATCAAGTGTCGCGAGAACAGACATGCGGGAACCCCAAAACAAATCAGCGATGCCTATTCCCTATCAATCTTGCGGCTGTCGCTGCAAGCAACGATGAATCGCCGGATTCATGCGGATTCCGCCACGTGTTCTTTGAGTCACAGTTTCGTCGTGTGCCGGTAATCCGCTAAGTGACTCGAATGATTCAAAAACAGAGTCATTTCAGACTCCTAGCGCTTGCCCCTGCCGGTCTTGTTTCGGGGTGCGGATGACTTTTTCTGCTGTGGACTGATTTTTTTTAGTTTTTCATTAACAGGATTTTTTGCACGCGCGGCTTTGGCGCCCTTGACAGGCTTGCCCTCAAGTGCCGCCAAACGCGCTTTCAGAGCTTCCTGCTCCAGCCGCGCTTGTTGCAACAGCCCGTGTAACGCCGCGAAATCATCGCGCGTCACGAAGGGCAGGCGCTGCAGCAACAGTTCCATTTTCTGTCCGGCCTGAGTCCGGAGCGGGCCGCGTCCGTCTAGCAGCAATCCGAGCAAGGAAGCCGCTACTTGCCCCATGTCCTCCAGCATTTGTCCAGGGTTCATGGTGTTCTCATTGCGGTTCTTCATTTTTCACTCCATCATGTCCAGGCGGACGGTGTATAGAAACCACGGTACAGCGACAGACATAGCGCAGCATTAGCCGATTTTACAGGATTAGCTTTAATGACGGCCTGGCAGTTCCCTAATTTTGACCCGATAGCCTTTACCCTTTTCGGTATAGCCGTGCGTTGGTATGCGCTGGCATATCTCGCAGGATTCGTTATCGGCTGGCAACTCTGTATGCGGATGGTGCGAGGGCGTAGCCAGCCGCCGTACCCCCAGCATTATGATGATTTTCTGACCTGGGCGGTGGTTGGTGTCGTGCTGGGTGGGCGGCTCGGCTATGTTTTCATCTATAATACAACCTATTATCTGCAGCATCCGGCGGAAATTTTCGTGACCTGGCATGGCGGTATGTCCTTTCATGGAGGCATTGCGGGAGTCTTGCTGGCGGCATGGCTCTATAGCCGGAAAATCAAGGTGGAATTCTGGCGTTTTCTTGACCCCGTTGCAGCTGTCGCGCCTATAGGGCTCTTCCTTGGGCGGCTGGCGAACTTTGTTAATGGTGAGCTCTATGGCCGTGTTACCGATGTGCCATGGGCGATGGTGTTTCCCTATAGTGATGGGCAGCCGAGGCACCCAAGCCAGCTCTATCAGGCGGGTATGGAGGGCATTCTGCTCTTTCTGCTGCTCGCTTTTGTTGTGCGGCGCTATGACTGGCGGGAGAAGCCGGGGCTCTTAAGCGGCCTGTTTCTGGCTGGTTACGGCGTGGCGCGGATTATCGGCGAACTCTTCCGGGAGCCTGACCGGCAGTTGGGCTATTTTTTGGGAGGGGTCACGATGGGGCAGATACTTTCGCTGCCGATGGTGCTTTTCGGCCTCTGGCTGATGCGGAAGGCGAATGACAAACCCGCTCTATGAACTCATCACTCGTGAAGCCGCGCAGCATCCGCTGACGGTGGCGCGCTTTATGGAATGGGCGTTGCAGCATCCAGAGCATGGTTATTACCGGCAGGGGCAGCCGCTGGGGGCCGCGGGGGACTTCATAACAGCGCCAGAGATTAGCCAAATCTTCGGCGAGCTGATTGGCCTTTGGTGTGTTGATGTGTGGTGGCAGATGGGGCAACCGCCAGCTTTCACGCTGCTAGAGCTTGGTCCAGGGCGCGGCACACTGATGGTGGATGTGCTGCGTGCTGCGGCGAAACAACCCAAATTTCTGAGTGCTATGCAGCTTGTACTGTATGAGACAAACAGCGATTTTCGTGCTTTGCAAAGCGCAAAGCTCGGCGGCTATAACCCCGTTTGGCGCGATGATTTGCTGGATTTGCCAGCGGTGCCGACCATCATCATCGCCAATGAATTTTTCGATGCGCTGCCGGTTCGGCAATTCATGCGCCGCGCAAACGGTTGGGTGGAGCGTTGCATCGGTGTGGCGGAGGGAAAACTTGGTTGGGTGGATGTGCCACTGACGCCCTTGCAGAAACAGATGTTGACGGTTGAGCAACAAGCCTTGCCGCAAAATGCGACTGTTGAAATCTGCTTGCCCGCGCTCGACATCATGCGGCAATGCGCTGGCAATATCGTGCGTTATGGCGGCGCTTTGCTGACCTTCGACTACGGTTATCTTGTGCCCGACGGTCATCCGACTTTTCAGGCCGTGGCGCGCCATGCTGCCGCCGATCCGTTGGCCGCCCCAGGCGCGGCAGACCTCACAGCGCATGTGGACTTCGCGGCGTTGGAACGTGCAGCGCTGGCGGCGGGCGCGACCGTTTGGGACGTGCAGGAACAGGGAGCCTTTTTGCAGTCGCTCGGTCTCGCGCAGCGCGCCGCGCAACTGGTGGCGCGTATGGACGAAGACGGGAAGGCCGCGTTAGCGGCAGCCTGCCATCGCTTGACGGCACCCGAGGCGATGGGCAAGCTCTTTAAAGTTCTTTGCGTCACCGGCAGTGATGCGCTGATACCGGCTGGATGGAGTGTTTCTTGACTGCTGTGTTGTTGCAAGCGCCGCTTTTGTCAGCCGTTCCCCATATTCGCCATGGTTTCGGCACGCGTCTCGGTGGTGTTAGCGATGGTGTTTTCGCCAGCTTGAACTGTGGCTGGAAGAGCGGCGACGATGTGAGCAATGTCGGCGAAAACCGGCGGCGAATTGCCGCTGCGCTCGGCGTCGTTCCTGAAAATCTGCTCACCTGCTATCAGGTGCATTCGCCCATCGCGCTCTCCGTGACATCAGCCTGGTCACCAGCGACGCGGCCGGAAGCCGATGCCATGGTGACGGATAGACCAGGCTTGGCGCTCGGTATCTTGACTGCAGATTGCGTGCCGCTCTTGCTGGCAGACCCCGTCGCGCGTGTGATCGGCGCCGCCCATGCCGGCTGGCGTGGGGCGCAGGCGGGGATTGTCGGCAATACCGTCGCTGCGATGCGGGCGTTGGGGGCGCGGCCAGAAAATATCCTTGCCGCGCTCGGTCCCTGCATCGCGCAAGAATCGTATGAAGTTAGCCCTGATTTTCTGGCGGTTTTTTTGGTTCAGGATGCTGGCTATGGGCGTTTCTTCCGCCCGGCGCCGCGTGCTGACCATCAGTTGTTTGATTTGCCAGGGTATGTGATTGCTGCGTTGCAACAGGCCGGCGTAACGAAAATCGCGCCCGCTTTGGCCGACACCTACACGGATGCCGAGCGCTTCTATAGTTTTCGGCGCAATACGCATCAGGGCGTGACACAGATGGGCAGCCTATTGGCGGCCATTACGCTTTAGGGCATTTTAAGAAACGAGCAGATTTACGCGGTCAGGCAATTTCACCTGACCGTGATCTGCTCTAGCCGATTTTCCGCTTTTGACATTCTATTACAATATCACGTGCCAATGGTGCTGCGATGTGGGCGCCGCTGCCGCCATGCTCAATGACGACTGCGAAGGCGTATTTGGGCTGGCTGAGTGGGGCAAATCCGGCGAAAAGCGCATGGTCACGCTGCACCCACGCTAAATCTTCATTCTTGATGACGCCGTTATCGCGTTCGGCGCGGCTAATCCGCCGCACCTGCGCCGTGCCGGTTTTTCCGGCCATCGCCCACTCAGGCTCCTTGATGCGTTCATTATAGGCGGTGCCTTGCGGGCTGTTGACGACAGCTGTGATGGCGCGCGTGACGATTTCGAGATTTTTTGGCTGCAGGCGTAACGATTCTGTTGCAGGTATGGCTTCCGCCATATTGAGCTTAGGGGTCACCATGCGCCCCCCATTGGCGATGCGCGCGGCCATCACGGCAAGCTGCAGGGGCGTGGTGAGGACATAGCCTTGGCCGATGGCGTTGATAAGCGTCTCACCCTCTTGCCAGGCTTCGCCGACGGTGGCGGCCTTCCATTGCCGCGTTGGGATGAAGCCTCCTTTTTCATGCGGCAGGGCTATGCCACTGCGGGCACCAAGACCGAGGCGGGTGGCCATGGCCTGAATTCGGTCTATACCAACACGTTGCGCGAGGTTGTAGAAATACACGTCGCAGGATCCCGCCATGCCGGAGATGAGGTTCACATTACCGTGACCACCATGTTTCCAGCAGTGAAAACGGTGATTGCCAAGATCGACATAGCCGGGACAATAGACCGTTTCGCTCTCTTTCACTTCGCCTGCTTCTAGTGCTGTAAGCGACGTGACCACCTTGAAGACGGATCCTGGAGAATATTGCCCGCTTATTGCTTTGTTGGTCAGCGGTACGTGTGGATCGTCATTGAGCTTATCCCAATCTTTCTGGCTGATACCGAAGGTAAAAAGGTTGGGGTCGAAGCTTGGCGACGAAGCAAGCGAATAGACGGCGCCGCTATGGGCATCCATGATAACCGCTGCCGCACTTTGTTCTTGCGCCAGGCGTTGCTGCACGAATTGTTGCAGTCCGATATCGATGCTGAGCGCTATGTCTGGTCCTGAGGCAGCAGGCTGCGTGTCGAGCGAACGGACGATTTTGCCGTGGGCATCGACCTCAAGTTGCTGCCGTCCGGGTGCGCCGCGCAACAGCTCGTCATTTTGCTGTTCAAAGCCGCCTTTTCCGACGCGAAAGCCTGGTGTGCCGAGCAGAGGATCACGCTTGGCGTCTTTTTCGTTCGGAGGGCCGGTATAGCCGAGGATATGTGCCGTCGCCTGGGCATAGGGATAAGCACGGACAGCACCTTGCTCTATTCGCGAGCCTGGCAAGTCCGGACGCAAGAGTTCTATTTTTGCGGCCTGTTCCCAGCTCAGGTTATCGCTAATCAGCACACCGTTGGCGGTATTGCCCTGCTTTAAATCACGGTCGATGCGTCTGTAGTCTCCGGATTCAAGGGTGATATACTTCTCCAGTTTCTGGAGCAGTGTATCGACATCGTCTGCGTCGTCCGGATCGATGATCAGACGGAAACTCGGCTGGTTGAGCGCGAGCGCTATGCCGTTGCGGTCTTTAATCTGGCCGCGTTGCGGAATTAGCAGGCGCTGGCTGATGCGGTTCTCGTCGGCCATGACCTGGTATTTGCTGGCTTCAAGCACTTGCAGTTGATAGAGCCGCGCGGCGATAACGCCGAAGACGCCAAGCTGTAGACCGCTGATGAGGAAGGCGCGGCGCGTGAGTTGACGGACGCGGTCGGGCTCGCTGACGCTTTGCATCAGGTTACGATATGCCGGTGCAGCAGCACTTGCAACCAGGTGAGCAGCGGGAAGAGCGCTAGCGTGAGTCCACCCTGCAGAACAAGCGTTAGCCAGGGCAGCGCATGGTGCGCCAGCAGGCTGAGTAAGAGCCACTGCATGGCGAGTGTCAGGCTCAGGATGACGGCGAAGCCCAGCCAGAGGGTGCGGTAAGATTGGTCAGTAAAAATCGGGCGCTGCAGTTGGACGAGATAGGCTATGAGCACCAAGCTGAGCGCCGTGACGCCGAAAGGCAGACGTAGCAATGCGTCGGCCAGTAGGCCCAAAATAAACAGTAGCGGCAGGGGCAAGAGATCGGCGCGGTGCACAGACCAGTAATAGACCGCGCAATAAGTAAGGAGCGGCGGCATAGCAGCTAGAGCCGGTAGCGACGAAGGAAGCGCGACGCCCATCAACATCAGGAGGAACGTCATGCCGAACGGCACACTTTTGCGGATGGGGCCGGAAGCCGTGGGGATGAGAAGGGGCATTATCAAGGTGTTGTCGGCGTAAGCTGCCGCGCGTAGGGGTTCGCTTCACCACCTGCTAGGTCGTAATCGACTAGCCGCACATAATGCAGACGGCTCATTTCGGCAGCGGGTAGCCAGCTCAGCTTGCCGTTGCTTTCCGTATTGCTCACCGCGACGGGGAGGTTGGGCGGCAGCAGGCCGCCATGGCCGGACGTGACGAAGCGCTGACCGGCGCTGAGATGGGCATCGGCGGGTAGATAGCGCGTCTGAAGATTGGGACTGCCGTCACCAGCGATAACAGCCTGTAACGTGCCGTCGGCGCTCATCACCGGAACGCGCGACTCTGGATCGGTGAGCAAAAGAATCCTTGATGACCAGTCTCCCACTTCAATGACACGACCAACCAAACCCTCGTCGGTGACAGCCGCCATGTTGCGCTTCACGCCGTCGCGGCTGCCCGCCGTGATAATAAGGTTGGCGGCAAAGGGCGCTCCGGTGTGGGCGATGACGCGGGCGGTCATGCTGCTGGCGACAGGCTCATCGTGAAAATTCAACAGCAGTTTGAGGTTCTGATTTTCAACCAGCAGGGCGCTGCCGGTCTGTTGCCAGCCTTTCAGACGCGCGTTCTCGGCGCGCAGCTGTTGGATTTCATCGTGCTGTGCTAGCCAATCTGTCCAGACTTGCTGCGTCGCGCGCACGATATCAGCAGGGCGGCTGAGGCTGTCCAGAATAGGTGCAAGTGTGTCGACGATATGCACACGCACGGGCGTGACAATTTGTGGCCGCAGCTGTCCTGCCATGATGAGCGCGGCGGAGAGAATCAGCAAAAAAACGAAGCGAAAACGCAGCCACAAGCTGGTGGCGGTCAAGGCGCGCGAACGGGCGGCGCGGCGCGGGGATGGCGTCAAAAAAAGCATAACAACCGACAAACGGTTAACGAGGCAGTATAACAGAGACTCTTTGCCGGAATATTAGCGCCATAGTGCTTCAAGTAAAATCATAAATTGTCACAGAAACTTCTTACCGTTCAGAGACATGGCCGGGCAACTCGACCAAAGCCCGCGGCAAAGGGTTTGTAACAAGCCGTAATCAAATCTGTGTCCTAACGGGCGGTTTTCCACGCCGTTGCCATAATTCGGTTGCTATAGTGCCGCCATGAAAATTTTGGTTAGCACATGCTTTATCGTCTTATTGTCTGCGGCAGCGGCAGTAGCGGCACCCGAAACAGCGGCGACGCAGCCAGTTGCAACTTTGCCTGCATTGGCTCGACCGATTAGTGCGGATTATGAGGTCTATGTTGGCGGGGTGCATCTGCTTGATGCGACGGCCTATGTGAATCTCGATACCAAGAAATATCATATGTTTGCGCGTGCGCAGACGATTGGCATATGGGGCGACTGGTTCCCCTGGGAGACCACGGTAGAGAGCGAAGGCAAAACTGCGGTCGATACGGTGCAGCCGACCGTACACAAAACTGTGAGCGCCTGGAAACACAAGCCGAAGACCATGCTGTTGCGCTTTGATGATAAAGGTGCGGTGGCGATCGCGCCGGAATCGACCGATGCGCCGGATCCTAAGGACAGGTTGGCGGATGATGTCACGCACAAGTCGGTCGATCCGTTGAGTGGCGTTCTCCAACTCATGGCGCATTTTACAACACATGAAGATTGTGACTCAGCGACGGCGGTGTTTGATGGCAAACGTCGCTTTGACCTGGAGACCAAGGATAAGGGGATTGTGCAATTGCGCGAGACGGAGGTCAGCGTGTTCAGCGGCGCTGCGCATAAGTGCGAATTGCGTTTCCGGCTGATTGCCGGTCAGGCGAAGGATATTGAACAGCGCACCTTCTGGAAGACCGATAAGGGCAAAGATAACCGCCCGCCTTTCACCATCTGGATGGGCAGGCTGCGCCCGGACTTGCCCCCAATGCCGGTGATGGCGGAGACCTCAAGCCCATTTGGCTATGTTATGATTTATCTAAAGGCCTGGAGACTTGATGACCGGCCACGTCCAACGCTGACGGCCAGCCTGAGCAAGCCGCTAGAGCCCGCTGAAACCAAGCGCTGAAAGAGCGGCTGGCAATTCGTTCATGCCGCTAATCGTCGCCTCAGCGGGTAGATCGCGAACATCCTCCGCATAGCCATAATCCACCAAGATGCAGGGCACCTGTAAGCCATGTGCCGCGACCAGGTCGTTCGGGCTATCGCCCACCATGACGCAGCCTGATGGCGTCAGCCCCATTTGAGAAATGACACCCAACAGATGCGCCGGGTCAGGCTTGTGGGTCGGAAAGGTATCGCCTCCTGCAATGCCGCTGAATAGCGGCGTGAGTGTGAGCTCATCAAGCAGTTTGCGGGTAGCACTTTCCGGCTTGTTGGTGCAAAGGCCGAGCCCAATGGCTTTTTCTTGCAGAAATTTCAGCGTGCTTATGACGCCGGGGTATAGCTGCGATGGGTCGGCGACGATGCCGCGATAGATGCTGATATAGGCACGGGCTTCATCCAGCAAAGCGTCGCCGGTGGGGCAATCGCCGGTCAGGCGAAAAGCGCGTTCGACGAGTTTGATAGCACCATCGCCAATGGCGGCCTTGGTTTCAACAAGCGTTAAGGGGCGGCGGGCGCGTTCGGCCAGAAACTGGTTGAGCGCATTGCGCAAATCCGGCGCGCTATCGACGAGCGTGCCGTCCAGGTCAAAAATTACGCCGCGTAGTTGCATGGTCGAAACATATCCAAGAATAGAATGCCGCAAGAAATATCCATTGGCGCAGCCTAATGGCTGTGGCACAAAAGTGCTATGACAAAATCCGCTCTCGCTTGTGTCGTCCTTGCTGCCGGTCGTGGTACGCGGATGCGTTCGGAATTACCCAAGGTTCTCCATCCAGTTGCTGGATTGCCCATGTTAGGGCATGTGCTCCGCTCCGCCGCCTGTCTGGGGCCGGAGCGTATCGTCGTCGTCGTCGGGCCGGCGATGGATAGTGTTGCCAAAGCAGCAGCGCCCCATGCCACGGTGGTGCAGAAAAACCGGCTCGGCACAGCGGATGCTGTGCGGGCTGCAGAAGAGAAGCTCAAAGGCTTTAGCGGCAATATCCTGGTGCTCTTTGGCGATACCCCCTTGCTGACCGAGGACGCGTTGCGTCTGATGTTGGATGCGCGCAGCACGAGGCAGGCTACGGTTGTCGTGGCAGCTTTTACGCCGCCCGACTCAACCGGCTATGGCCGCGTGGTTCTAGATGCTACGGGTCAAGTCACTGCGATTGTCGAAGAACTTGATGCGACGCCGGAACAGCGCGACCTGACACTCTGCAACGGCGGCATGATGCTGTTGACTGCGCCAGAGGCATGGGCTCTGCTGGCGCAAATTCAGAATAAGAATGCCAAGAGCGAATATTACCTGACCGATATCGTCGCACTGGCGCACAAGGCCGGGTTGAAGACGGCGGCGGCAACCGTGGCACCGGACGTGGTGCATGGGGTCAACGACCGCGTTGACCTCGCTGCCGTGGAAGCGCTGATGCAACAGCGGCTGCGGCTTGCAGCGATGCGGAACGGCGCGACGCTGGAAGACCCGGCGAGTGTTACTTTTTCTTACGACACCGTGCTGGCGACGGATGTGACGGTTGGGCCGCATGTCGTTTTCGGTCCTGGCGTGGTGGTGGAAGAACGGGTGCGGATTCGCCCCTTTAGTCATCTGGAAGGCGCGCAAGTCAGCGCTGGCGCGATTATCGGGCCTTATGCGCGGCTCCGTCCGGGCAGCAAGGTGCAGGCCGGGGCGCATATTGGTAATTTTGTCGAGCTCAAAAATGCCGTGATTGGTGCGGGCACAAAAATCAATCACCTTACCTATATCGGCGATGCCGTGGTGGGAAGCGGCAGCAATATTGGTGCGGGCACAATCACCTGTAATTACGATGGCTTGCGCAAGCACCAGACCAAGATTGGTGACAACGCCTTTATCGGCTCTAATACGGCGCTGGTCGCACCCGTCGAGATTGGAAGCGGCGCTTTTGTTGGGGCTGGCAGTGTCATCACTAACAATGTGCCCCCCAATACACTCGCGGTCGCGCGTGGTCGTCAGGTCAACCTGGAAAACTGGGCGCAGCGCACCCGCGACGGCAAGAAAGAATGAGTGTGCGGCGGCGCTTGTTGCAGGCAGTGTTGTTCTGCACAGTCGCACTGGGGGGGGCATTGCTGTGGCATGAAGTGCCGCTCGCGGCGACCGCGACGGAACGTGCACTTATAACAAGTAAGCTTCAAAGCGCCGGGATTGCTGCACCACCAACATATCCACTGCATTTTGCCGATCAGCTGCAGCGCATCCGCCAGGTGCAAGACCTGGTGCTTGACGAAGCGCCGGCAATGACACCCATTCCGCTCGGTCAGAGCCGGGAGCCGGATGCTCTCTTCGCAGCGAAAAGCGGCCATTGCGCTGACCGCAGCCGGGCGATTGAGAAAATTTTACGCTTAGAAGGCTTTACTGTGCGCCATGTTTTTTTATTGTCCCGGCATCAAGGAGAAAGCTATTGGCAGCCACTGGTGGTGGCCAATCGTGACTCCCATGCGGTGACGGAAGTCTTGACTGAGAAGGGCTGGCTTATCGTCGATTCCAACGATCGCTGGTTGACGCTCGATAAGGTGGGGAACCCTGTTTCAGCAAGCCAGCTGGAGCGCCATGTTATCAGCAACGACGTATGGCAAAACCCTGCGCCAAACGGGATATACGCTACACCTGTTTTAGCAATTTACGGCCTCTATGCCAGGCATGGTCAGTTTTACTCGCCTTATGACGCGATCCCTGACGTCAATCTGAGCGAATTGGCGCAAAACTTTTATAACTGAGACTTACCAGTTGGCTGCTGCGATCGGCTGCACAGGTGCTGCCGGTGCGTAATCCTGTTCCGGCATTTCGAAATCACCAAGCGCTGGGATGCTGGGGCAGGTTTGCAGATGGTCTTGTGCCGCCTTGATGAGAGACGAAAAATCCATCAGGAAGACCGAGCCATTTACCGTGCGTTGCACAATAACATTGCGGCGGTCGAGATCATCACGAATGCGACGGACATAACCCAGTTCACCCAGCCGGTCGAGCGCGCGACTCACCGCCGGCTTTGAGATGTTCAAATCCTTCGCTAGTCCGCGGACGGTGTGCGGGCCTTCGCGGAGATAGACCGAAAGTATCAAGGCCATTTGGCGCGCGGACAAATCTGGCGTATCGGCGCGGACACTAGCGACAAGCGCGTGGCGCCACAATTCGAGAGTTTGAAGATCGGGATGCACGTGAACACCTGCGTTTGAAAACGATGCCGGAAGAATCGGCGTGATGGCGGCAGTTTGCGCATCATCGTTTTGATTCGCAATGATTCAGTTGTCGCGTCCGGGTTTTATCCCCACGTTTGCGTCGCGCAGTTTCGTCTCAGGCTTCAATCGCGCCGCGAGTTTTTTCCGCTATCATTTTCCCGCGCCACAGAATTTTTTGTGCCATAAAGATTCTGCATCAAGGCGAAAACCGTACGTGCCGTCATCGGCTCGCCGCCTTCCGGACGACCGGGACGGTTGCCGAGATTCCAGCCCATCATATCGATATGCATCCAGCGCGCTTTACCGACGAAGAATTCGAGGAACAAGGCCGCCGTGATGGCTCCGGCGTAGGCTGAGTTCGGTGCACTATTGAGATCGGCGATTTTCGCTTTCAGTTCGCAGCGGTAACTGGCCTCAAGCGGCAATCGCCACAGTCGGTCATGCTGCGCCGTGCCCGCTTTCAGCACTGCCTCAGCCAATAAGTCGTCATTGCAAAACAGCGCAGGCAGACCTGTGCCCAGGGCGGTGCGCGCCGCCCCTGTAAGCGTGGCAAAATCGATCAGCATTCCCGGTTTCTCTTCAACCGCTGCGGCTAGGGCATCGGCGAGCAGTAGACGTCCTTCAGCATCGGTATTACCAATCTCAATCGTTAGCCCATTGCGTGCTTTAAAAATATCCGTTGGGCGAAAGGCATTGCCGCTCACCGCATTGTCGGCCGTGGGAATGAGGAGCCGCAAGCAGATTGGCAGCTTATGTGCCATGATCATTTCGGCGGCGGCGAGGGCACTCGCTGCCCCACCCATGTCCTTCTTCATCAAATACATCGCACTCGACGGTTTGAGGTCAAGGCCGCCCGTATCGAAGCAGACGCCTTTGCCCACCAGCGTGACGCTCGGGTGTTTGGGATTGCCCCAGTGTAAATCAATGAGCCGCGGCGGGCGATGACTGGCACGACCAACCGCGTGGATGAGCGGAAAATTCTTTTTCAGCAAATCTTCACCGATGATGACCTGAATCTTCGCGCCATGGCTTTGCGCGACTTCCTGCACCGCCGCGGCGATGTCCGCCGGTCCCATATCTTCGGCGGGTGTATTGATCAGATCGCGGCCGCGGCGGATGGCTGCAGCGCGCGCCGTGACGCTGGCGGCATCGACGCCTTGTGGCCAAACCAACTTGGCCGGTTGGCGCTCGGCTTGCTTGTAGCGCGTGAATTGATAGGCGCCGAGTTCCCAGCCTAAGGCTAGAGTCTCGGCTGCTGGTGCGGCAAGGGACGTAGCAAACCGATAGGAGCCTTCCGGCAGGCTGAGCGGCAAAGCAGCGAGGTCCCAGATTTCCGGCGTGTCATGGATGATGGCAACGGCTTTGCCATGACGCCCTTGCGCGTCCGGAAAACTACTATGCGCCCCTGGTGCCGCCTTGAAATTAGCGAGCCAACGCCGCGTCGTCGCCGGTTGCGCCGCCAGCCACTTTTTATAGGCGCCTTCGGCCACTACAAAGAGAGGGAAGGACGCTTTTGTTTGCTTAACTAGGCTAGACATTGAGCACTCCGCGGCAAAAGGTGACGCGGTCAGTGTTCAACAAAAATATGGCGGAAGCATTAACAATTTAGGCGGGATGGAAGAAACCAAACCAGCGACTGCGCGGCTTCTCCTTGGTTTCCTTGCGGTGCGCTGGCACTACCATAGAGGGCGGGTCAGCAAGCCGGAAATCGGTGAAAGATTGTTGCTGGAAACGGAAACCTTCCGCATAAAGAACTGGATAGATTTTTTTGAATTTTTCGTGCCAGGCTTTTGCTGCGGGCTGTAAGACAGCCGCGTTAGCGTCCCATTGCACGCGAATTGCGTCGCCATCGACAGAAGCAGGCGTATTGTCGACGAGGAGCCGCGCATTGTCCGGTCGGTCATCCTGTTCGGCGAAATAGAGACCCAATGGGCGCATTTGCGCGCGCATTTGTTCGATATGTTGCTGGTCGGCAGGGCGTGGCAGATAAGGAAAAGATTGGATGACAACGCCGGGGCCAAGCTCCATCGGTACATGAACGCTCGCAAAAGCCGGCACGACGAAAGGGAGCATCGTATTGCCGACATAGCCGGCGTCCGTCACTTTGGTCACGATGCCATCACCGGCGTAGAGCGTGACGGCGATTGCACCCTGTGCGTTGGGACCTTCGACGAGATTGATAAAGCGCTCCTGGCCGAAAGCGCTCAAGGCCTTGGCCACTTTCATCTGGTCGAAGGCGTTGGCGAGTGCCATGACCGTGCGATTGCCTGGGATCTGCATACTCACGCGGCCAAAGACATCGCCAAAGGGCAAAGGCTTATGCGGCATCTTTTGCCCTCAGAGCGGTGTCGGTTTGGGCTGCACTATCCATGAGGGATTGTAACCGGCGCAGGCCTAACCTGTCTCGCACGGTTTTACTTGCAACCCCCTGTTTTGGCTTTAGCGGCCTTGAGGAGTAGGAAAACCAATATATTCAAGATCATCCTTGAGCATAAATTGTGAGAAATGGCCGGAAAGCACGGCATCGCCATAGGCCAGAAGCTGATTGTCATCACTAATAATCGTCGCTTTCGCATCAAACAGATTCAACTGTCTTTTGGTCATCAATACGGCTTGTCTTACACCGGTCTCGTCAAGCCCGCGCGTGATAGGGGTGCGGGCGAAACCTGGCCATTGCGTCCCGAACGCTGCCTGGTCATCCTTGGTGCCAAGCAAAATACCCGTCGTGGAAACAGGATCGATCCACAGTATGGCGTTGGGGAAGACACTATGGAAAGTTTTGACGATTGAGGCGATGTAATAGGGCGCGACGAGGTGGAAGGGCAACCATTGAGCAATGACACCGTCCGGCCGCAGCTTGGCGCGGGCGTGCTGATAAAATTCCTGGGAATAGAGCGCATTGACGCCGGCGAAATGCGGCGGCATCGGCTCAAGCGTGATCACGTCATAATTTTTCACGGTGCGGCGGATATAGGCGCGGCCATCCATGACCATGGGTTGGACACGCGGATCGTCGAGAACATTTTGGTTTTTTTCGAAAAAATGCGCCAGTTTGAAAACATTCGCATTGAGGTCGACGATGTCGAGATGGTCAGGATTTTCCCGCCGCACAGCATTAGAGGTCTGGCCCGTGCCAAAACAAATCACGAGCGCGTCACGCGGATTGGGATGCAACAGCATCGGCT
>JAGOHT010000029.1 GCA_017996055.1 Alphaproteobacteria bacterium | reverse complement strand
ATCCTGCACAGCCTTAGGTAAATCTGACATTTTGAGAATGTTTTTCTTGAGCAGTGCCGTAATCACGTCCTCAACCGCGCGCGACATATCCAAGTCAGTTCGCCGTAATTCGTCGAGCGCCGTGTTCACGAGGGTGACGTCAACACCGCGATTATTCATGAATTCAAGGAGTTCCGGATGATTATGCTGCAAAAACTCTGCTCCGGGCACCTGCCGGATGGAAGCTTTGGCAATCGCATGTGTTGTGGCGTCACGGAAAACATACGGCATGGAAATGACTTCCTGGTTTATCTAACCGAGGCACTATAGCCGCACGGATACCACAACTGGCAAGGGAAATTGCTATTTCCATGCTTTCGCCCAGCATTAGGCTTGTCAAGCCGCAACGCATGGAGTTATCTCTAGAGTCTAATACGAATCAAATGCTTGTTCGTCTGTAACGGGAGATCCCATGCTTGGTTTAACGCGCCTTGCCGAAAGCGGCTGGGGTAAAAAGACCTTATCGATTTTTGTCATGGCGGCAGCCTGCACCGGCTGTTCCTGGCAGAATTACGAGACGCTGGATGTGCGGCCGAAGTCGATGGCCCCCGTCCACACGGTGGCGATTGCGACCATTAGCGCACGGCCAAGTTTGGCGCAGTCGCTGTTTGGCGGTAATCGCGGTGAACTCGTCAGTGTCCTCGGTAAATTCGAAGGGGAGCTGACCACGGCGCTCACCAATCAGGGCTTCAATGTAATCAATATCAGCCAGAGTGGTCTCATCTATAATAGCGGCAATCTGGAATATGAGATTGGTTATCTACACAACACTGAAGACTTCATGGCGAAGTCCCGCGGCGAAGACCAGGTCTATGCCGAGGCGCGGAAGCTTCGTACACACTCTTCGGCTTTGACAGGATCGAGGACGGACAAGGGGGCATTCCTCAATCCGCTCGATAAGATTGACCAAATCACTAGCCCGAATACGCGTATTTTCCCAGAAATCGGTGTCGATTACCGCTTTACCCTGCCACGTTATACGGAGAAGGGCGGTGCTTTTGACAACCGTTTCATGTCGGATGCCGCGCGGCTTTCCGTCGGTGAGATTACCCGCGATATGGGCGCCGATGCCTATATCCTTATTGATGCAAACCTCATCCTTTCCGCACGAAAAGAGGGTTTCATCCTCACCGGTCTGACAGGCGGAACACGCTATGCCACGCTTGATGGCACAGCGGCTTTGGTGCGAAACGATGGCGCAATCCTGAGTGTCGATTGGTTGCGGAGCCAATCAGAAATACCAGTTGGCGGTAGCAACCAGCAGCATTTCTCAACAGAGCGCGATGCTGGCCTCACTGGTTTCCATGTCGCACCGAACCAATATAATTTACTGGAGAGCACCTATCAGGCAATCCGCACGGCGGCCTTCGATATCGCAGGGCGCTATGCAAAGTATCGCGCTGATGGCGTGAAACAGGTTGAAGCCGCGCGACAGAAATAAGTGTCCCAGAAATAAATAGTCATTGCATCAGACAAGCCATGCTCTAAAACGAGCATGGCTTGTTTGTTTTAGGGGGAATATCGAATGTCGCAGGCAGCTGCAAAGTTAGAGTCCGAACCCGTTGTAAATTTCTCCGCTGGCCAGTTAAAGGCCTTTATCCAGCGCATCGAAAAACTTGAAGAAGATAAAGCAGCCATGGCTGCAGATATTCGCGAAGTCTATGCCGAAGCAAAAGGTACGGGCTTTGACCCGAAGATAATGCGCCAGGTTATTCGGCTGCGTAAAATGGATGAAGAAAAGCGCTCTGAGCAGGCCCAGTTGCTCGATCTATACCAGTCCGTGCTTGGCATGGAGCAATAGGACAGATAGCGGTGTGGTAGTTAAGCCCAGCGAGGGAAGACTGACATGGCGCAGGAACCATTCTTACGCAATATCTGGTATTACGCTTTACCATCGGCGCGGCTTAAGCGTGGAGCGATGCAGTCCAAATTGTTGCTCGGCGAACCACTCGTATTCAGCCGCCGCCAAGATGGTTCCGTTTATGCTCTTCGCGATGTCTGTCCGCATCGTGGCATCCCGCTTTCCTGCGGTCAGCAAGTCGGCGATGAAGTGGAATGCTGCTATCATGGCTGGCGCTTCAATGGCGGGGGGCAGTGCACCAGCATTCCCTCGCTCACCGGCCATGAAGGCATTACGCCTAGAAATATCCAGGTGCGGACATATCCCGTTCACGAGTCATCAGGGTGCATCTGGGTCTATATGCCGGAGGGGCGCACAGTTGTGCCGGAAGCGCAGTTGCCACCGCCACCGGCCGTTCCGGATTTCGAGGTGCCGCCCAAGCTAGTTAAAACCCTTCTGTTTCCCTGCTTTATCGATCACGCCGTGATTGGATTGATGGACCCCGCGCATGGACCGTTCGTGCATCAGTCTTGGTGGTGGCGTAGCCGTCGCTCAATCCATGAAAAGGCCAAAGCTTTTGGTCCTGAATATCTTGGCTGGGCGATGCGCCGCCATAAGCCTTCCTCCAATTCTTTTGCCTATAAAATCCTGGGCGGTGCGCCGGAAACAGAAATCCGCTTTCAACTGCCAGGTATTCGGATTGAGCATATCGTGGCGGGCGATAAACGTGTCGTCAATTTGACGACCGTGACGCCAATAGATGCGCAAAATACAGAAATCAACCATAGCATCTACTGGAACTGGCCGGTGCTGACGGCTGTGAAACCGCTGGTCAGTCTATTTGCCGAGCGCTTCCTAGGGCAGGACCGTGATGTTGTCATCAAACAGCAGCAAGGGCTGCGCCATGAGCAAAACCTTATGCTGATCCGTGACGCGGATACGCAGGCGCGCTGGTATATGCAGTGGAAAAATGAATATGCCCGCGCGCAGCAGGAGCAGCGCGCACTTGTGAACCCAGTGCCGGAAACGGTTCTGCGTTGGCGCAGTTGAGGCGGGGAAATGGATAGTTTCTTCTGGCTCAGTAAAATTTTCTGGATTGTTGCAGCACCAGGCAATTTTCTATTGCTCTGGTTGACGTGCGGCGCGTTGCTGACGGTTTTTGCAAGCACATCGCGGCAGAAACAGGGGCGGATTATGGTTGGCTCAGCCGTGCTGGTGGGGCTGGCCATTATGCTCATCCCCTTTGGTCATTGGGGGCTGGCGCTGCTGGAAGAACGTATCCCACAGCCCAAGACATTTCCTGCTGACGTGTCGGGCATCATCGTCCTCGGCGGCAGCGAGAGCGAGCATGTGGCAGCCGCGCGCGGTACGCTCTTCACAAATTTTGCCACCATGAACCGGCTGCTCATCTTCAAGCAGTTGGCCGACCGCTACCCTCAGGCAACTTTGCTTTATTCCGGCGGCACTTCGCGGCCAGGAACGGCGGGGGCGATGCGGCAAGCGGATATTGCGCGTAGTGCGCTTGAAGTTATGCTCGGAACTCAGCGCCCTGTGCTTTATGAGCGGGAGTCGCGCACCACGTTCGAAAATGCGGTCTATTCAAGCCAAATCGTGGGCGATAAACGCCATCAGCAGTGGATATTAGTCACCAGCGCCTGGCATATGCCCCGCGCGCTCAGCACCTTTAGGCAGCAAGGCTGGAAAATTATCCCGATGCCAGTTGATTATATGACCGAAGGGGTATTCAAGCCGCTTTGGTCAATTGATTTGATGAAAAACATCACGGCGCTAACAATACTGCTGCGTGAAATCTGTGGCATGGTGGGCTATTATGCTGGGGGCAAGACGGACGCTCTAATCCCAGAGGTAAAGTGACAAATTCAAGATTGATAGCAAGCATTTGCCTTGGCCTGGCGCTGTGTGTTTCTCCCACGGTGCAAGCTGAAGAATTTTCGGCATGGTTACAGGCTTTTCGTGCAGTGGCGCAGCAACAGGGGCTACAGCCGAATACGCTCAAATCGCTTGACGGCATCACCCCAGATGAAAAAGTACTGACGCTCGATGGCAAGCAACCTGAACACAAAATCACGTTTGCGACATACCGCACAAACATCCTGGCGAAGGCGCGCATCAAAGCGGGCAAGGTTCGCTATGCCGATTTTGCCCAAACACTGAAGCAGGCGGAAGCACGCTATGGCGTGCCCGGTAAATATATCGTTGCCTTGTGGGGCATTGAATCGAGCTATGGCGCCCTCACGGGCGGCTTCTCTGTCGTTCGCTCGCTGGCGACACTGGCTTATGATGGCAGGCGCGCAACATTCTTTCGTGGCGAGCTGTTAGCGGCACTCAAAATCGTGCAGCGTGGTGATGTGAAGGCCGATGCGTTGATTGGTTCCTGGGCGGGCGCGATGGGGCAATGCCAGTTTATGCCCTCGACCTACCTCAACCACGCTGTTGATGGCAATGGCGACAAACGCGTCGATATCTGGGGTAATCCGCAAGACGTGATTGCCTCGATGGCCAACTATCTGCGCGCCGAGGGCTGGCAGCCCAAACTGGGCTGGGGCATCGCTGTCCGGCTCAAAAAGCCATTACCAACTAGCATGGTAGGGCTGACTGCTGAACAGGGAAAAACCTATGCCACCTGGCAAAAATTAGGGATTAAGACACGTTCCGGCGCGGTTCTTGCCCCGCCTCCAGCAAGGCTTTATTATCTCGTCCAGCCCGATGGGGCGCGGGGGCCTAGTTTCCTGGTCACCGAAAACTACAAGGCGCTGATGCGCTGGAACCGCTCGACGTATTTTGCGACGGCTGTGGGACTACTGGCGGATAGCATCGCCCCCTAACGATAGGACTCGTCATGCGAAATTACTGGGTAAAGCCATTGTTGCTGCTGCTGGCACCACTTCTCGCCGCCTGCAGTTCTATGGCGCCGGAAAACCCTTTCCGCTCTTCGGCCGACCCACTCACTGTCACACGATCAAGTGGCTACAAGGTGGGTGAGCCGTATCAGGTCAACGGCATCTGGTACTACCCCAACGAAGATTATAGCTATGACGAAACCGGCATCGCCTCATGGTATGGGCCAGGCTTTCATGGCGCACGCACTGCGAATGGCGAGATTTTTGACTCAAATGAACTAACGGCAGCACACCCAACTTTGCCGATGCCGACCCTGGCGCGCGTGACAAATCTTGATAACGGACGTTCCATCGTTCTGCGCATCAATGACCGGGGGCCATTTGCTGGTGGGCGACTCATTGATGTCAGTCGCCGTGCCTCGCAAATGCTCGGTTTCGAGAAGCTGGGCACGGCAAAGGTGCGTGTGCAGGTCTTGGCGGACGAAAGCAAGGCCATCGCCGCCGCCTCGCGCCGCTATGGCACTTCACAAGCGGCCAAAGCCTATGCCAACAGCACATTCTCAGCGGCGCCGGTCACGCCGGTGGCGACGAAGCGTGTTCCGGCCAGTCGTCCCTATACGGCACTGGAGCCAATCCCTCCCGAACACGTGCCTAGTGACGAACGGACGAAGCCGCTTGAGCTGCCGGTCATGACCCAGGTGGCGGTGAAGCCTAATCCACAGATATATGTTCAGGCGGGCGCTTTCACGGTGGCGGAAAATGCGCAAAAGTTGCAAAAAGAACTGCGTGGAATCGGGCAGGTCAGTATCAATCAAGCCGTTATCAAGGACGTCTCGTTTTACCGTGTGCGGCTTGGCCCATATGCCGATGCCGGACAGGCGAACGGCGTTTTGCATCGGTTGACAGACGCGGGCGTGCCGGGTGCGCGAATAGTCGTCGATTAGAGGTTGTGGACGTGAAGTGGTCGTTGCAAGTCATTGGTATCGGTCTCGTGCTAGGGCTGCTGTCGCCTGTTGTCTTGGCGGCGGAAAACCGCGTTGTCTTGCCGATTGAAACCACAGCGAAGCAGGCCGTGATGCTCGACGTTACGACCAACACGATATTGCTCGATAAAAAAGCGGAAGAACGGATGCCGACATCATCGATGAGCAAGATGATGACAATCTACTTGGTGTTTGAGGCGCTGCAGCAGGGTAAACTAAAACTCGAAGACGAGGTGCCGGTCAGCGCCGCGGCATGGCGCATGGAAGGTTCGCGAATGTTCGCGAATGTTGGCAGCAAGGTAAAAGTTGAAGATTTGATCCGTGGTGTTATCATCCAGTCCGGCAATGACGCCTCGGTCGCCCTCGCTGAAGCCGTGGCGGGCAATGAAGAAATCTTCGCGCGCCGGATGAATGAGAAGTCGAAGCTTCTGGGCTTGACCAATAGCCATTTTATGAACGCCACCGGTCTGCCTGACCCGCAGCACTATTCAACGCCGCTTGATTTAGCGCGTCTTGGCATCGCTTTGCATCGCGATTTCCCACAATATTATTATTATTTCGGCGAAAAAGAGTTCGTCTTTAACAAGATCAAGCAGGGTAATCGGAACCCGCTGCTCTACCGAAATATTGGTGCTGACGGCATCAAGACCGGTCATACGGAGGCTGCTGGCTTTGGCCTAACTGCTGCGGTTGAGCGCGCTGGACGACGCATTGTTCTTGTGGTGAATGGTCTCAATGATATGCAGGAACGCGCCGATGAACCCGCGCGGCTCATCGAGCACGGCTATCACGAATTTGGTAATTACGCCTTGTTCAAGGCTGGACAGGAAATCGCGCAGGCCAAGGTTTGGCTCGGCACCGCGCCAAAGATCGCGCTGGTGGCAGCACAAGACGTCAAGCTTACTTTGCCGGTCACCAGCCGTGACAAAATGAAGGTCAGCGTCGAATATGAAGAGCCCTTGCTCGCGCCCATCCATAAGGGGCAACTAGCCGGGAAACTCGTCATCATCGTCCCGCCGCTTGCCCCAATCAATATTCCGCTACAGGCTGCAACCGATGTGCCCAAGCTTGGTTTCTTCTCGGCACTCATCGAGAAATTGCGGATGATGTTCGGCGGCGCAGCATGAGCGCTGGGCGTTTCATCGTCCTTGAAGGCGGGGAAGGGGCAGGCAAGTCCACCCAGGCAAAATTGCTCGCTGATAAGCTGATGGCCGCAGGCATCCCCGTGCACCTAACGCGCGAAGTCGGTGGTGCGCCGCTCGCGGAAGAAATCCGTAAATTTTGGTTGGCCGATCGTGCCGAGGCGTGGGATGGGCTGACCGAGCTAATGTTGATTTTCGCGGCGCGGAGGGAACACCTTGTGAAAACTATCTGGCCTAAATTGCAGGCCGGCACCTGGGTAATCAGCGATCGTTTTGTCGCTTCGTCCATGGCTTATCAGGGGGTCGTCATGGAGCTGGGGGTTGAAAAGGTTTCGACACTCTACAAACTGATAGCAGATAATTTTAAGCCAAACCTGACCTTGCTGCTCGACTTGCCAGTTGCGGCCGGGCGGCTGCGCATCTCGGCGCGTAATCTTGACCGCTATGAGCGTCAGCCAGAAAGTTTCCACGAGCAGTTGCGGCAGGCTTATTTGCTGCAGGCGCAGAGCGCGCCAAATGATTGGCAGATTATTGATGCAAGCGCACCGACCGGGGTGGTCGCGGCCTCACTCTGGCAAGCTGTTGAGTCACTACGCGCCAGCCAGCAACACTGATGCATATTCTGGCCCCCGAACATAACACCTCGCTGGTGGGGCAAGAGCAGGCCGCAGAGCTATTCATGCAGGCGACGACGGCGCGGCTCCACCATGCCTGGCTGCTGCATGGGCCGCGCGGTATTGGTAAGACGACCTTTGCCTATCACTGTGCCAACTATCTGCTTTCCAACGGGCGGCAGAAAATCGGCGAACTCAACCCGCAAGACCCTGACTTTAAGCTCATTGCGGCTGGAGCGCACCCCGACCTCACGGTCGTCGTCCAACCGGTTGATGAGAAGACCGGTATCACGAAGGCTGAAATACCGGTCGCTGCCGTACGTGTGCTTTCCGGATTCTTCCAAAAGACTTCTGGACGTGAGGGCTGGCGCATCGCGATAGTGCGCGGCGCTGATTTGTTGAATCGTAACGCCGCAAACGCGCTGCTTAAGATACTTGAAGAGCCGCCGCACCGTGCCCTGCTGCTCATGACGGCTTCCACACCCGGGAAATTGCTGCCCACCATCCGCTCGCGCTGCCGCCCACTGGCGTTGCAGTCCTTGTCCGCAACTACGATGGCGGATGTGCTGCGTGGCTATCAGGACGGAACCGATCTGGCGGCACTGGATGAATTGCAGCGCCTGTCGAGCGGTAGTCCCGGCGTGGCGCTGCGTTTGCTGGAGAATGACGGGCTGCAGCTCTATCGCGATTTTATCAGCCTGATGCAGACGCCACCACGTGCTTTGCCGGAAGCGTTGCTGCGTTTTGTCGGCAATGGTGGCAAGCAGGAGCAGGAACGCTTCGACCTGGTCGCCGGGTATTGCCAAAACTGGCTGCAGCGGCTTATCCATTTGCAGGCAACGGGAGAAGCCCGCGAAGTTATCGCGGGCGAGGGGCAGTTGCTGCGTCGTATGGCCTTGCTCAAGCCGGTTGACCGCTGGTTTGAGCTCGCGGAAACCTGCCAAACTCGTTGGCAGACCGCCAGCCAGGCCAGCCTTGATAAACGGCTGGTTTTAATGAACAATCTGCAGCAACTGTTGGTTGCTTAGTTTTTTCGAGGATTTGATGACGAAGCGTTTTTATGTGACGACGGCGATCCCCTATAGCAATGGGGCACCGCATATTGGCCACGCCTATGAAGCGGTGGCCACCGATGCGCTGGCGCGCTTCAAGCGGCTTGATGGTTATCTGGTGCATTTCCTGACCGGCATGGACGACCACGGGCAGAAGATTCAGCAAACGGCTGAGAAGGAAGGCATCGCTCCACAGGCGTTGGTTGACCGTGTTGCAGAGCAGTTTGCCGCCATGCGGCAGCGCTACAACATCTCGCATGATGATGTCATTCGCACGACTGAACCCCGCCACAAAAGCGCGGCACAAGCCTTTTGGCGCAAGATGCAGGAAAAGGGCGATATCTACCTTGACCGTTATGCCGGTTGGTATTCCGTGCGTGACGAAGCCTATTTTCAGGAAGATGAGCTGACTGTGAATGGCGATGGACAAAAACTCTCACCAACCGGCGCGCCTGTGCACTGGATGGAGGAAGAAAGCTATTTCTTCCGACTCTCGGCCTATCAAGACCGTTTGCTGGCGCTTTATGAAGCGCAGCCTGATTTCATTGGCCCCGATACACGCCGCAACGAGGTGATGAGCTTCGTCAAGTCCGGCCTCAAAGATTTGTCCGTCTCGCGCACCTCCTTTAGCTGGGGCGTGCCGGTGCCGGATGACCCGAAGCATGTCATGTATGTTTGGGTAGATGCGCTGTCGAACTACATCACCGCGTTAGGCTATCCGGAAACTGGCGGCAATATGGCGGATTTCTGGCCGTGCGACGTCCATATGATTGGTAAGGATATCATCCGTTTCCATGCCGTTTACTGGCCAGCATTTCTTATCTCGGCGGGGCTGCCGCTACCCAAGAGTGTTTTCGCGCATGGGTTTATTTATAATCGCGGCGAGAAGATGTCGAAATCGGTCGGCAATGTAATTACGCCAGAAGAGTTGGCGGCGCGTTATGGTGTTGACCAGGTGCGCTATTTCCTGCTTCGTGAAATTGCCTATGGGCAGGATGGCAATATCTCGCATGAAGCGGTCGTGCAGCGCATGAATAGCGATCTGGCGAACGGTATCGGTAATCTGGCACAGCGCAGCCTATCGATGATTAATAAAAATTGCGAAGGCCGTGTGCCGACGCCGGGGCCGATGACCGAGGCCGACCATGCTTTGCGCGCCGCTGCTGACGCGCTTCTGCCGCAGGTGCGCGTTGCTGTTGATGCTAAGCAGTTTAACCGCGCGCTTGATGCGCTGTGGGCGGTCATCAGCGCGGCAGACCGCTATATTGATGAGCAAGCACCCTGGACGCTCAAGAAGACTGATACGGCGCGCATGGGCTCCGTGCTCTATCACATTGCTGAAGTGGTGCGGCGCGTGGCGATACTCTGCCAGCCCTTCATGCCGCAGACGATGGATATCTTGCTCGACCAGCTTGCGGTGCCGGATGATCAGCGCAACTTCGCTGCGCTGCAGCCGACGATTGCGCTGGTGCCAGGCACTGTACTCCCCGCGCCGGCGGGGGTTTTCCCGCGCTATATCGAGCCGGAAGCCGGTGCGGCTTGACGCAAGGTTCTATATATTCGTGGCAGCAAGCATGTAATATTATGGCGTCATTGCACTGGTTATATTGACGCCGGTACTGTTATTTTATTTGATGCTGCTGCAGCATGGAAATATGACTCGGTTCCTGTACCTGAGATTATTTCTGGGGTAGAGAACTCCCCTAGATATCTGTGGAATTGGGTTGCTCCAGAAAAGAGTCATGGGTTTTCCCAGCGTGTGGAGCAACGTTTTCATGCAGGGATGAGGCGTGGGGAATTAATTCAGAAATTGTCGAGTGAAGGTTTTGATGTTCAGAAAGTATTTACATCAAACTATAAGTGCTTCACAGCTGGATGTAAGAAAGTAGAAGAAGTATCACTCAAAATTGATGTTTATCGTGGGGGATCATGGTCGGTATGGTCAATATATTGGGAAGCTGGCGACCAGAATGATATTGTGCTTTTTGTGAGTTGTACTTCAACAGTTGCTATAAACTAGGTACCAAGTTCATCAGTCCCCACTGTTATCTCGACAGCTAAATGGTGGTGCGGGTTAGACAACCTTTTCAGGCGTCGCGCGGGAGAAGGATGATAAAACTGACCATCCGCCTTTACGAGAGAGGGGGCTTTGAGCAGCGCCAGGTTACCTGTAATATTTCCTGATGGCGCTTCGGCTAGAAAAGCGTCCTGGCGCGCTGCCAACTTGGCCTTGTATTCGCCAGCGGTTTAGCCGCCCAAAAGGGTATGATGGGCTTGCCGATACAGGCGCAATAAAGGCAGGCCAACTGCGGGGTCTGTGGGGCGATTATGGCTAACCATGGTAATTTCACGCTGTTGGTTCAGCTCACCTCAAAAGTGTAGAGTGAATTTCCTAAAAGTAATAAGCTTGTTTCGATTAATCTTTAGAGGCTCCGTCAATCAGCATGTTTATTGACTCTCACTGCCATCTCGATTTCCCTGATCTCGTGCCTGAGCAGGATGCAGTCGTCGCGCGGGCGCGGGCGGCGGGCGTTTCGCCAATGCTCACGATTGGCACGCAGTTTCGCAAGTCAGCGGTCGTGCGCGCCGTTGCGGCGCGCTTTGACGACGTGTTCTGCACCGTCGGGGTGCATC
Organism: Alphaproteobacteria bacterium; assembly: GCA_017996055.1. GTDB lineage: Bacteria > Pseudomonadota > Alphaproteobacteria > UBA9219 > RFNS01 > JAGOHT01. Next base: position 5,191 of record JAGOHT010000029.1, on the reverse strand, counting down.
CTGACCACGTCGCGGAAGAGGGCGAGACCATCACGGCGGCTGATCTGGTTGCTGCCGCCGCCGACCCCAAAGTCATCGGCTTCGGCGAAACCGGCCTTGATTATTTCTACAAACCGCCGACTGACCTGACACTCGCGCAGTATCATGCGCGGCAGGAGGAGAGCTTCCGCATCCATCTGCGCGCCGGTCGTGAGGCCGGAATGCCCATCGTCATCCATAGCCGTCAGGCAGAGGCCGATACAGCACGGGTGATGGCGGAGGAGGGGGCTGGCCAAGACCCGCGCATCACCGGCGTGATGCACTGCTTCAGCTCTGGCCGTTCGCTGGCCGAAGCCGCTGTGGCGGTGGGGTTTTATATTTCGCTTTCTGGCATATTGACCTTCAAAAAGTCTGACGAATTGCGGGCGATTGCCAAGGATGTGCCGTTTGACAAACTTCTGATTGAGACCGATGCGCCCTTCCTGGCGCCGCATCCGCTGCGCGGCCAGACCAACGAGCCTGCCTTTGTCGTGCATACCGCTAAAGTCTTGGCGGAGGTGAAGGGCGTCTCTGTTGAGGAAATCTCGCGCATCACGACCGAGAATTTCTATCGCCTCTTCCCGCGCGCCAAGATGGCCAGGCAGGGCGCGACATGAAGGTCACCGTCCTGGGCTGCGGCAGTTCTGGCGGCGTACCGACCGCTGGTGGCGACTGGGGTGTTTGTGACCCCAATGAGCCGCGCAATATCCGCAGCCGCCCATCAATCCTGGTGGAAGAGGGGGGCACAACCATCCTCGTCGATACTGGCCCCGATATGCGGATGCAGCTATTGGCGGCCCAGCAGCACAAGATAGACGCGATACTTTATACGCACACCCACGCCGACCACACGCACGGCTTCGATGATATTCGCTATCTCAATGTCGTGCAGCATAAAGCATTACCGATTTATAGCGATGCGGCGACGCTCCAGGAATTACAGCAGCGCTTTGCTTATGCTTTCGCGCCACGCGAGCCCGGCACATTTTATCGGCCACAAGTTCTTCCATACGTCATCGGCACCGCGCCCTTCACCATTGGAGCGCTAACGGTGCAGGCCTTTGTGCAGGAGCATGGCTATACGAATAGTCTTGGTTTCCGTTTCGGTAAGTTTGCCTATTCTACTGACGTACGGATGCTTGATGAGGCGGCGTTTGCAGCGCTGCAGGGCATAAAAGTCTGGGTGGTCGATGCCTTGCGCGAGGAGTCGCATCCGGTGCATTCGCATGTGGCACAGACTCTGGAATGGATTAAGCGGCTTGGTGTTAAGCAAGCTTACTTGACCCATATGAACCAGGCGATGGACTACCGCACCCAATGTGCCAAACTGCCTGCTGGTGTTGAACCTGCTTATGATGGGCTGGAAATTAACCTGTAAGGTGTTAATACTTTCTGGTATATTTACGGTATGGCGGAGAAGATAAGACGACAAATATTGCTGAATCGGGTAGCGGCATTTGCTGGCGCTCTCACGATGTTAAGTTCGACCGCGCAAGACAGCCAAACATCGCCGCCACCGGCCGCGGCAGCCTCAGCACCGGATACGGCCAGCCATCTCACGATCACAGGTAATCCTGGCGCTTTTGATGTGCAGCAGATGCGCGAGAATTTTCGCGCAGCGGTTCTGCCGATCGCATATGAGCGCGCGATTGTCGCCGGCAAGACACATGATGAAGCCACCCGCATCGTCAGCGATTATATTCCTGAGCGCACCGACTTCAGTATTCTGCGCCATAAGAATAGTACAGCTATTGTGACCTATAACCGTGACAAAGGCCGCGCCATTGTCGCCTTTGATGCGACAGATGAAGTTGGCGATGTCATCGATGATCTGAAGGTTTGGGGCAAGGCGCACCCGTTGGGCGGCACGACCCATTCGGGTATTTCGAATGCACAATTTTATCAGGACAAGCAAGGCAGTACGCTGGTTGGCCGTGTGCAGCAAGAGCTTAAGTCGCTGAGTGCCGGGCAGCCTGTTACGCTATCTCTGACTGGATTTTCGCGTGGTGGCGCGCAGGCAACTGGGACTGCAGCTAACTGGATTGTGGCACAACAAAACGCTGATGGTGTCGCGCCCGTGCCCAATGCAAAACTAACGAGCGTCTATACTTTCGGCGGCCTGCCCTTTGGGGACAAAGATTTTTCGGTGGCTTACGGCAAAGCCACTGCGAACCTAGGCATTGAGCATTGGCGGGTCATTGGCGGCGATGACAGCACGCAGAAGAACATGACCACCGAAGCCTGGTATGGCAAAGACCTTTACCGCCATGTGGGAACTTCCGTATATATGCTACCGCTTGGCGATGGTGGCACCGAGTTTCGCGTCGCAGCGCCGCTCACAGTTTATGAGCAAAAGACTCTGGCACAAACCAACTGGCATGACCCTAACACCTATTCTGACTTAGTAGGTCTGCCTACCATTAAAATGACGGTGGACGGTAAAAGGATACCAGCTGCAGAGGGTGCAAAGCCTAACGAGCCAGCAGCGAAGGGGCAACCGCAGAAAATTTCGCGGGCGCGACCACTAGTGCCTCAAAACAATGTCTCGTCGCTGCGGCTATGAGCGTAGTCGAGCAGCTTGCCCGATTGGGGTTTATATTGCAGCGGCTCAATTTTCACAGCCAGCGCCTGGTGCGCAAATTCATTCTGTCGCTCTGGCATATACGCTATCGGTTTCTTCACCTCAAATACCGCGATTATACGATGATCGGCAATACGACTTTTGCGGATAACCTTGTGCTGGTGCGCGAATATGGTCGCACGATTGAAGGGGTGGTCGTTGAATGTGGAGTCTGGCGTGGTGGCACGAGCGCGGCGATGGCTGAAGTGATGGGGCCAGAGCGGACATATTATTTATTCGATAGTTTTGTAGGCCTGCCGCCCGCTCAGGCTGAAAAAGATGGTGCGGCCGCAATCGCCTATCAGCTGGATAAAGAGTCACCCGAATATCATAATAACTGCGCAGCCGAAGCTAGCTATGCCGAAAGCGCCATGCGTCTGGCGCAAGCGCGAGACTACCATCTGGTCAAAGGTTGGTTTTCAGACACGCTGCCGAAATTCCAGACCATGGAAGCAATTGCTGTTCTGCGACTTGATGGCGACTGGTATGACTCGATTATGGTCTGCTTGCAGGAGCTTTACCCAAGTGTCGCACCTGGCGGACTTATAATCCTCGATGACTATTATGCCTGGGAGGGCTGCGCCCGCGCGGTTCATGATTTCCTTTCCAGCCAGCACCTGGCCGAGCGCATCCGGTGCACACCAAACGGAGTAGCCTATTTTATTAAGAGCGGCACGTGCAATTTGCCGCAGGCAGAAGACGCACAAACCAGCTAGGATCGCTGCGTAATTCAGAGGTATTTCATGAAGGTCATCTTTTACAGCGCACGTCCTTATGATAAGGAATCAATGCAAGCGCTTAACCAGGGCAAGCACGAGTTTGTCTTTATTGAAGCGCGGTTAGATGACCAAACGGTCAAGCTCGCGGCTGATTATGATGCAGTTTGTGGATTCGTGAATGACACATTCTCCGCGCCCATATTGCAGTTACTAAAGTCGGCGGGCATAAAGTTCATTCTGCTGCGCTCGACCGGCTTTAACAATGTTGACCTGAAAGCCGCCGATGCGTTGGGCTTTACTGTGATGCGTGTCGGCTATTATTCACCATATGCGGTGGCGGAGTTTGCAGTCACACTCATGCTAGCGTTGAGCAGGAAGATACACCGTACCTATAACAAGGTTCGTGAGGAAAATTTTCTACTCGATGGGCTGCTTGGCTTTGATTTGCACGGGAAGACGGTTGGCGTCATCGGCACCGGCAAAATCGGCCAGGTCTTAAGCCGTATTCTTAACGGCTTCGGTTGCCATGTGCTGGCGTATGATGTCGTTGAGAATCAGTCCTGCAAGGACGCGGGTGCGCGCTATTGCCCGCTTCCTGAACTTTTCATCAAATCTGATATCATAAGCCTGCACGTGCCGTTAACACCCACGACGCACCATCTAATCAACGCTGATACGATTAGCCAGATGAAGCGTGGCGTTGTGCTCATAAACACGAGCCGAGGCGGCTTGGTGGACACCACTGCACTCATCCATGGCCTCAAGAGCCAGCAGTTGGGCGCGGTCGGACTCGATGTCTATGAAGAAGAAGGCGATCTGTTTTTCCGCGACTTGTCTGGCCAGGTTTTGCAGGATGATAGGTTTGCGCGCTTGCTGAGTTTCCCGAACGTGCTGATTAGCGGTCACCAGGCTTTCTTTACCCGCGAAGCGCTGCATGACATTGCTGCAGCCACACTAGCAAATATCGAGGATTTCCAAGCTGGACGCACGAATACGAGTACGCTGCACGCAGATTTAGTGCGTTGAGATTAGGATTTAGCGCGTTGAGATTAGTTCGAATATCGTTCTACATCTCATTTAACATAATATATCTTATGCGACAAATGGAATGGGTATTGAGGAACGCATTTGCGCGTATTTCACAAGCAAATAGCCTATCATGAGCCAATCCCCTCACGATTCGGATTCTGCAAAATGTCTGACCAAAGTGACGCGCCACGCCCTGATAATCTTTCGACATCAGCCGCACTTGCCGCTTTGCCGACCGAACCACTCGCACGGCTGCTGGCCGTCATGGCCAAGCTGCGCGACCCGAACGGCGGCTGCCCGTGGGATTTAAAGCAGGATTTTGCCTCGCTAGTGAAATATACGCTTGAGGAAGCTTATGAGGTCGTTGACGCTGTCGAGAAGCGCGATTTCAAGGGGCTATGCGAAGAGCTGGGCGATCTCCTGCTCCAGGTCGTGTTCTATGCCCAGATGGCCAAGGAGGCCGGACATTTCGAATTTAAAGACATTGTCGTAGGACTAAACGACAAACTCATCCGGCGGCATCCGCATGTCTTCGGCGATGAGACCATAGCTACGGCTGAGGCCATGACCGAGCGATGGGAAAGCGACAAGGCCAAGGAGCGCGCCGCCAAGACTCCTCAGGAGGCCGCGACTGCAACGCCCAGCGCGCTCGACGGTCTGACCAGCGCCCTGCCCGCGCTTACGCATTGTCAAAAAATAATTCAGCGCGCCACACGCGTTGGTTTTGACTGGGAGAAGCCCACTGATGTCCTGCCCAAACTCGATGAAGAGATCAAAGAGCTCGCGGCGGAGATGCCCTCTGGCG
>JAGOHT010000028.1 GCA_017996055.1 Alphaproteobacteria bacterium | reverse complement strand
GTTTTGCCCGCGCCATTGGGGCCGAGGAGTCCGACGGCTTCGCCGCGCTGCAGATTGAGGCTGACATCATGCAGCACGGGACGCTCGCGGTAACGTTTGCCGAGATGGGCGGCGGCGAGGCCGCCGTTGCTGGTCGCTGCGGGCTGCGATGTTTTCGTTTTTGGGCTGTTGGAAAGCATCAGGGTTTTTGCCCCGGCAGTGTTACGGCGTTCGTACCCTTATTGGCATCCGGCACGAAGAGCGCCTGGACGCGGCCATCCTTACCACCCGCCGTCATGCGGCTGACACCGGTTTTGAAATCAACTTCTGCTGCAGAGCCGACCAGTTGGCTCGCGCCGCGCGTGATGGAAACCTTACCGGTCAGATGCGCCTTATTGCCCGCCAAATCATAAACCGCTTTGTCGCCGCGCGCGACATCGGTCTTGGTGGTGATGACGACATGGCCTTCGGCAATCAGCTGCTGCAAGTCCAGACCGCCCTTCGCGCCGTCACGGAACTGCGCCACCATGCGGTCGGCGACCACACGGCGATCAGCTCGCACGGCGACCGCATTACCACGCGCAATTGCCTGCTTCTTCTGGGGCCAATATTCCAGCGCATCGCGCGCCGTCACAGTTTCATCGGGATTGACGAAGCGCAGGCTCTTGCCGGTCAACAGTGCCAGCTGCTTGTCAGTGTCATAGACGGCGTCATCGCCGAAAATCTGCTGCTGCCTCGAGGTGATTTGCACATTGCCGGATGCGGCGAATTTGAAAATTTCCTTCTTGCCGCCAGCGCCCGCGCGTTGGAAAGCCCGCAGCTCATGCGCGCCGATGGTGACGTCGCCGCGCTTGGCCTGAGCGTCGCCCAGGGCGCGATACATCTGCTCATTCTCGTGCCATTCCAGACTTTGCTGTGCCGTGACCTCCAGCGGCCCGCTTTGTGCGTCCATACCGAGCGGGTTGGCGTTCGCATCCGTTACCGTGGCAGGCGCGACAGGTGTTGATTGAGTCGCGGGGCTGGCCGGTTCTGCTGCCCAGACGGGCGCTGCCAGCAACATGCAAACAAAAAACAGGGAAGCGCGCCGCATAGGTTAGTCTTTCGGTTTTTCCAGCACGGAGGTTACCGGCGGGGTCAGGCCGGTCTTGCTGTTCAGAATAGCACGAGACGCGCCGGTGAACAGCAGGACTTTGCCGCCATCGATAACCCGAAACCCCTGACCTTCGATGCTGCCGAAACTGCCGGTCAGCCGTGCCGGCTTATCGCCCCAGGCAGTGCGGGCGACTAGATCGGCATTGAGCTCGCTCGTGGAGAAATGCAGTGTTTCGTTACTGTCAGGGGCGCTTTGCTCCAGACTCACCGCGCCGCCAAGCCATAGTCGTCGGCTGGTCTGGTCATAGCGGCCTTGTGTCGCCTGGCCTTTGACCGGGCGGCCATCCGGGCCGATCAGTGCCGCCTGCGGGTCAACCAGATCAATCAGCATCAAATTTTGTGGCTGCTGCGTCGCCTGCTTTGCACTCAATGTAAAGGGACGATTTTGCTCATCAGCACCGGTGAAGCGGGGATTTTGCATGGTAAGCTGTGGCGTGGTCGGGGTCGGGGGTAGGGCAATCAGCTTTCGCCCGTCGGCAATCGGCCAGATGAAGACAGCAAGCAGTAGCAGTGCCGCCGCGCCCGGCAAAGCCAGGCGTAAAATCGCCACTTGGCGGGCGTGACGCTGCTCGGCCTTCAGCCAGCCTTTGGGGCGGGGGGCAATACGGGCGGAGAGGCTTTTGCGGGTCGCCGTCATCGCGTGCGTCGGGCTTAGTTTGGTCGTGATGTCGGGCGATGGGCAAAAATATCAACATCGCCCCAACCGGCGATATCAAGGGCGGCGCGGGTGGGCAGGAAGCGCATCACATCGGTGGCCAGCGCCATTCGGTCTTCGCGCAGTAGCATCGCGTCAAGCTTGGCGCGCATGGCATGGAGATAAAGCACGTCGGAAGCGGCATAGGCCTGCTGGTCGGCGCTCAACTTTTCATTACCCCAGTCAGAAGTCTGCTGTTCTTTCGAGAGATCTACGCCAATCAAATCGCGCGCCAGCTCCTTGAGGCCATGACGTTCGGTGAAGGTACGGACTAGGGCGGAGGCAATCTTGGTGCAATAAACCGGTGTCGCCATGACGCCAAGGTAATATTGCATCATGACGAGGTCGGCGCGGGCATAATGGAAAAGTTTGGTGACCATCGGGTCTGCCAAAAGTTTCTTCAGGTTCGGTGCTTTGTATTCGCCGCGGCTGAACTGCACGAGATGCGCATTGCCATCACCCGCCGATAGCTGCACCAGGCAAAGCCGGTCACGTTCCCAATTAAGGCCGAGCGACTCGGTATCGACGGCGACGCAGGTTCCGAAACTGAGGTCGGCGGGAATATCGCCCTGATGCAATGTGATCATCGATGGTCCTTATGGGGTTGCTTGAGTGGGCATTATGGCGGTTTGGTGCGCGGTGCGCAAACGCCGACCCGCCGCTGCTTGAGACAGCGCGGTCAGCACACCGCAAGGAGGTCTTGCTGAAAAAATGGTGCCCAGAAGAAGACTCGAACTTCCACGACATTTCTGCCACAGGTACCTGAAACCTGCGCGTCTACCAATTCCGCCATCTGGGCACGGCACTTGCGCGCAATTTGCGCTCAAGCGGCGTTGGTAATTCTCTGGGGCGGAAGAGTCAAGGATCATTTGCCGTTCCTTCCCACCCAAGTTAACATCGTCAATAGCTTAACCAAGGGTTTGATAGAGAAAATGCAGAAAAAAATGGTGGTTTTCGGCGGCACTGGCTTTATTGGCCGTCATGTCGTGCAGGCGCTAGCGACGCAAGGCTATCAGGTGATTGTGCCGACGCGTGATGTGTCCGCCGCGCAGTTCCTGAAAGTCAGCGGGGCGGTGGGGCAGGTAGTGCCGCTGGCTTGGGGCGGTGGTGATTGTGCGTCCTTGCTGCGTGGCGCGACAGGCGTCGTCAACCTGATCGGCATTCTTTTCGAGCGTGGGCGCAATAATTTTGAAGCTATTCATGCCGCCTTGCCACGGCGGATTGCCCAGGCGGCGCAAGCCGCCGGGGTGCGCGATTTGGTCCATGTCTCGGCCATTGGGGCCGATGCCAGCAGTCCGGCGGCTTATGCCCGCAGCAAGGCGCGCGGCGAAGCAGGCGTGCGTGAGATTTTCCCATCCGCGACGATTTTGCGCCCTAGCGTCCTCTTCGGGGCAGAAGATAATTTTCTCAATCAGTTCGCCGCGATGGCGCGCTGGTCGCCCTTTCTGCCGCTCATCGGCGGCGGCTACACGCGCTTTCAGCCGGTCTATGTCGGTGATGTCGTGGGGGCGGTTCTCGCGGGGCTGAACCAGCAGACGGCGGCGGGAAAAACCTTTGAACTCGGCGGGCCCGAAGTGCTGAGTTTCAAGGAAATTCTCGCCTATATTTTACAGGTGATCGGGCGAAAGCGCTGTCTACTCAATCTGCCTTGGGCGGTGGCGCGGTTCCAGGCAAGTCTATTGCAGTTGCTGCCCACGCCGCTGCTGACCGTCGATCAGGTTCGGTTGTTGCAAACGGATAATATCGTTGCGCCACAGGCTTTGACGCTCAAGAGTCTCGGCATTACCCCGACGCCTCTGGCGCTGATTGCGCCCGCTTATCTGGCGCGCTATCGTCCAGCCTGAAACCCTTCGCAAAACGAGGTGCGGCGATGATTATGTCGGATGTTCTGTTCTGGTTCCTCATCGTCCTTGGCTTCTATCTTGCGTTTAACAGCTATTGGCTGCTCGCCGCCGCGCTCTTTCCTAATACGGTCGAGCAATGTCGCCTGCGCTATGCCGAAAAGCCGGTGCGCAGCACCTTCACCGGCCTGCTGGTCAGCGCGCCGATTTTGATTGGCGCGTTTGTTTTAATCACCCATATGGGCAATCCGCTGTTTCAAATCACCGGTATTGGGATAATCGCGGTGGTTGTCATGCTTGGCTTGCTGGGTTCTACCGGTCTCTGCAGCCAGATTGGCCAGGGACTACCGGCAGCGGATGATGCCGCTTGGCGGCGCGTCGGACGCGGCGGACTGCTACTGGGCATGGCCTTTATTTTACCAGTCGTGGGCTGGTTTGTCCTGATGCCCTGGACATTTATCAGCGGCTTCGGCGCGTTTGTGCGGGTGCGCTTTGCCCGCCGCAAGGCGCGCGCTGCAGCATGAGGCTGACGCGTCGGAGTTTTCTGAAAACGGGCGGAGCGGCGCTGACACTGCTGGCGGGCGAGGCGCAGGCGCAGGCGGCCTGGCGCTGGTTGCCCGGCTTAGTCGCGCCCCTGACCGAAGATTCCCCTTTCACCGCTCCGCAAAGCCCGGACATCGACCTCATTGCTCATACGCTCAACCGCACCTCCTTCGGCATGACCGGGGGCGATTATGCCCGCGTCAAGGCACTGGCGCCGGAGCCGGAAGCGGCTTTGAAGCAATATCTAGAAGAACAGCTATCGTCCAAGACGGAAGAAAGCAAGGCATTGCGCTTCACCATCCGTCATCTTGAGGTGCTGCAGGAGCCGGTCGGCGAACTTTATGAATATAAGGATGATATTCTGCTGCGGATGATGTTGCGCGCCACGCTGTTGCGTGCCGTCTATGCGCGGCGACAACTTTATGAAGTGATGGTGCAGTTCTGGACCGATCACTTCAACATCGACCAGTCCAAAGGCGAATGTAAATGGCTCAAGGCCGCCGATGATCGCGATGTCATCCGTGCCCATGCACTGGGTGATTTTCCTGCGATGCTGCGCGCTTCGGCGCTCAGCCCGGCCATGCTCTGGTATCTTGATGGGCGCGTGAACCGCAAGGCGGAGGGTGACAGTAAACCCAATGAAAATTATGCACGCGAATTGCTAGAGCTGCATACGCTCGGCGTTCATGGCGGCTATACCCAGAGCGATGTCATGGAAGTGGCTCGTTGCCTGACCGGCTGGACAGTGCGTGACAAAGACCGCTTCTTCAAAGGCAGAGTTGAGTTTGACGCTGATCAGCATGATGATGGGGTAAAGCAAGTATTGGGCGAGACCATCAGCGCCGGTCTGGGGCGTGATGATTTAACGCGTGTGCTCGGCATCGTGGCGTTACATCCTGCGACCGCCAAACATCTCGCCACCAAACTCTGTCGCCGCTTTATTGCCGATGAGCCGCACGCAGCGGCGGTAAGTGCGGTGGCGCAGAGTTTTCTCACCAGCAAAGGTGATATTCCAACAACCTTGATGACCCTGTTTACTACGGCAGAATTTCGCGCCGCACGCGGCACCAAGCTAAGGCGGCCATTCGAGTTCATCGTTGCTACTTTGCGCGCTGTCCGCGCCGAGACCGATGGCGGCCAAGGCCTCACAGATTATTTACTCCGCATGGGCCACGCGCCGTTCCACTATCCGACTCCGGATGGTTATCCTGTCGAGAGCGAGCCCTGGCTCGCCACCTTGCTCTGGCGTTGGAACTTCGCGGTGGCGCTCACCGAGCAACGCATCCCCGGCACACGCTGTGATTTTGCCAGACTGAAGCAACAGGCTGGTGGCGAAGCGGCGGTCATGGCGGCGCTCTTGGGTCGGCAAGCGCAGGTCGCGGAGCGCGAAGCCTATCATGCGTCCGGAAATGGTCTTGCGCTGCTGCTGGCCTCTCCCGCTTTTCAGTATTGTTGAGGAGCGATGGAACCAGCACTTTTCCTTTCCGGCGAGGGTGACCAGCGACGCACGTTAGTGGTGGTCTTTCTGCGCGGTGCTGCCGATGGCCTGAGCCTCGTCGTGCCGGTGCGGGATGATGATTACCATCGCGCCCGCACTTTCCTCCGTATCACGCCCGCTGATGCCGTAATGCTCGATGGTTTCTTTGGCTTGAATCCACTGCTCAAGCCGCTGCACCGCGCTTACCAAGATGGGCAGCTCGCCATCGTCCACGCAGCCGGTTCGGAAGATGAAACCCGCTCACATTTTGAAGCACAGGATTTGATGGAGCATGGCGGCATCGTCGCCGGCGGCTGGCTGGGGCGCTTTCTGCGTTATGGCGGCAGCACCTCGGCGCGTGCCGCGCTAGCGGCTTTGGCTCTGGGACGCACGATGCCAGAGTCGCTGCGCGGCGCGCCGGCGGCCACAGCGCTGGAGTCGCTAGAGCAATTTTCGCTCGGCAGTGCGCCAGCGGCGCTCACCGCGCAACTACAAAAACTCTATGCCGCGCAAACTGGCCCGCTCGCTACCGCCGGTCATGCCACGCTCGCCGCGCTTGATCGCATTGAAGTTCTGCGACGCACGCCCTATGCGCCCGCCAACGGTGCCGATTACGGCAGCTCCGGTTTCGGTTTTCAGATGCAGCAAACTGCGCGGCTCATCAAGGCCCGCGTCGGGCTGGAGGCGGTGGCGCTCGATTTATCGGGCTGGGACTCGCATTTCACGCAAATGGCGATGATCAACCCGCTGATGCAGCAATTGGGCGAGGGACTGAGCGCCTTCGCGCAGGATATGGGCGCGGGGCTCACGCATGTCAGCGTCGTGGTGATGACCGAGTTCGGGCGGCGCGTGCAGGAAAATTCTTCCTTTGGCACTGATCATGGGCGCGGCAGCGTCATGTTCGTGTTGGGCGGTGGCGCCAAAGGCGGGCGGGTGGTCGGCGGCTGGCCGGGGCTTAAGCCGGATGTGTTGGAAGGCCCAGGCGATTTGGTCGTAACCCATAATTACCGCGACGTGCTCGCGCCGGTGCTGCGGCGACATGGCGCGGACGCGGCTTTGGGGATGATTTTTCCTGATTTCAAGAGCGCGCCGCTCGATTTGTAAGAAATTTATTGCCTGGCAAATGCCTTGCAGACGCCGATTTTCTCACTATCTGCATGAGTGTGGAGGCCAGTGCCGCAAGTGGGCTGGCGGTTCACGCGGACGGGCTAAACGAGCTTGCAAGCAAACGGTCAGCCCGCCCTATTGCTCAACCGAGGATAGGAGATAACCATGCGTAGTTTTGATTTAAGCCCCCTGTTCCGCACCTCTGTCGGCTTCGACGGTCTGGCGCGGATGCTGGATACAATGCAGGAACGTGACGAGCAGGCCACGGCCTACCCGCCCTATAACATCGAAAAAATTGCCGATGACCGTTATCGCATCACCATGGCGGTGGCGGGCTTCACGGCGGAGGATGTCACCATCACTGCACAGGACAATGTCCTTCTGGTGCAGGGCAAGCTGAAGGCCGAGACGGAAGAGAGGCAGCGGCACTATCTGCATCGCGGCATTGCCGGACGCGCTTTTGAACGGCGCTTCCAACTCGCCGATCATATTCGTGTGACGGATGCCGATATGGCAAACGGGTTGCTGCATGTCGAGCTGGTGCGGGAAGTGCCGGAAGCGATGAAGCCGCGCACCATTAAGATTAACGGTGCCGACGGCAAACCGGCTTTGGAAGGAAAAGCAGCCTAATTCGGAGCCAAAGTGATGAAGGAAGCGCCGGTCACCAGACCGGCGCTTCTGCTTGCCGAATTTTATGCCTTTGTTGCTATCTGCCCTCCCGCCAGTAACAAGCATTAAAATGCTTTCATGCCGCAGGCCTGGCTTTGCCCATGCTTTTGTTTTGCCAAGGCAATTATTTTCAAGCTAGAACAGATTGTTAACAGAGCCAGGCGTAAGCCGGACAGCTATTTCCGGCGTGAACGGCAAACCTGATATAGGCGCACGATGTATTTAGGCATTGATCTCGGCACTTCCAATTCGGTCATCGCCGGTATTGTTGACGGCGAAGTCAAAATCTTCCGCCCGGTCGATGGCGGTGATGTGCTGCCTTCGGTGATTTATTTCGACAAGCGCGGTCACCGGCTCTACGGCCGCCGCGCTTATGACCAGGCGATGCTGAACCCTGAAGCCGTCGCGATGGGCTTTAAGCGTCTGATGGGTACAGCGACGCCAATCACCATTCCGGCAGTCGAGCTCAGCCTGACACCCGAAGAATGCACAGCGGAAATTCTGCGCCAGCTGCTGGGGCAGGCGGCGACCGATACTGGCGATGCGCCCATTCACGGCGCGGTCATCACCATTCCCGCTGCTTTCAATCAGCTACAGCGCGAAGCCACCATGCGCGCAGCCAATCTCGCCGGCTTGAGCAATGTCACGCTCTTGCAGGAACCGATTGCCGCCGCCATGTCTGCGCTCGGCACGCAGCGCCGCTCCGGCCAATATCTGATTTATGATTTGGGCGGTGGCACCTTCGACCTCGCCCTGGTTGAGGCGATTGAAGGCCGTATCGATGTTGTTGCGCACCAGGGCATCAATATGCTCGGCGGGCGCGATTTCGATCGTATGCTGGTCAATGAAATCGTGCGTCCATGGCTCGCCACCAATTTTGACCTGCCGGATAATTTCCAGCGCGACAAGCAATATAACCGCCTCATCCGCATCGCCCATCTCGCGGCGGAAAAGGCGAAGATTGATCTCTCGACGCTGGAACAGGCCAAGATTTTCGCCAGTGATGACGAAGTGCGCCTCACCGACCAGAGCGGCACCGATATTTTCCTTGAAGTCACGATTACGCGCAAACAATATGAAGACATCATCCGTGAGCCGGTGATGCAGACCATCGCCCTGACCCGTCAGGTAATGGAAGAGAATAACTATAAGAACGAAGATATCGATAAGCTGATTTTCATCGGTGGTCCAAGCCGCACACCGCTCATTCGTGAGATGGTTGCGCATGAGTTGGGCGTCCCCACCGACCTCAAGGTTGATCCGTTGACATCAGTGGCGATTGGTGCGGTGCACTACGCCACTGTGTTCGACTGGGGCGGCCAGAAGCCGCAGCCCGCGATTGTGCCCGACAATATGCCGCGCGCCGCGCGCGAGACTGAAGCAGAGGCCGAGCCTGCCAAGGCAGAAGGCAAGTCTGCCGCCAGCCGTGCTACGCATCCGGAGACGGCAGAAGAACCGGCGGGCAAAGATGGTCCGGTGCAGCTCGATTATGCGACGCCGACTTCGGATGCCGAGATTGGGGTTTTCATTCATATCGCTGAAGATTTAGGCGAAGCTGCGACGATTCAGATTGAAGCGGCGGATGGCTGGGCGTCTGACTTCACTGACATCGTGCAGGATGCCGAAATTAGAATTCCGGTGAAACAGCTCGGCATCAATGAATATAGCGTCCGCTATTACGACAAGCGCGACCGGGTGCTTGAGCAATATGACCAAAGCTTCAGCGTTACACGCAGCGAGTCGGTGATGCCGAAGATTCCGGCGACCCAGACCATCGCCGTCAAGGCGCTTGATCATCTGCAGGGTCAAACCAATATTCTCGTCACGGTGGTCGAGAAGGGCGCATTGCTCCCGGCGCGCGGCAAGGCGCAGTTCAAGAGCGCGCGCGACCTAGCGGCAGGCTCATCCAACTATCTTAGTTTTGAGCTGTTCCAAGTTGAATATCCGGAGCGCATTGAGCTCAATCTCTGCGTCGGCGTCTTCCGCATCGCCGGCAGCGATTTGCCAGTGCGCTATAAGTTGAAGGCGGGCGACCCGATCGTCTTCAATTGGAAGATGCTGGAATCTGGCATTTTGCAGGCGACAGTGACGTTGCCGCAACCGACGGGCAAGGCGCCGATTGAGCTGCGTGCGCCGCGTTTCTATGCGCCACAAGTCAGCGAAATGAATTTCGATTACGAGCAGGGCGGGCAGTTCGCCGCCGCCGTGCTCAAACAAGCTGATGATGAATGGGGCGACCTGATGGCCGCCATCGGGCCGGAAGCAGGCAAGGAAGTCAATGTGCTGCGCTTGCGGCTCTATGACCAGCGCGAGTTGCTGGCCGAAGCCGGGCAGGATCCGGAACTCATTCGCCGCATCAGCGAGGAGTCACGACTTATTCGTCAGGATATTGCTCGCCTAGGCAAGAAGCATCGCGGGGCCATTCTGCAACGGCAGTTGGGGCGGCTGACCGCCATCTTCAACCGCCTGGCGCGCGCGCAGGCGGAGAAGGAAGAGGTTGAGCGCTTCACGGAAAATGCCGACAAGGTGCAGAAGATTATCGACGATGGCGCGGAAGAAGCGATGAATGATGCTGACCGTTACTTCACGGCCATGCGCGACGTCTTCTTTAATGCGGCCTGGCGTGACGATAAATACGTCACCATGTGGTTTGATCGTTTGAAGAAAGAACCCTACCTCTTCCCGGATCATGCCGAATTCGCGCGGCTGATGCATGAGGGCGAGGCCAAGCTCCACGCCCACGATATGCCTGCACTCCGCAAGCTGGTAAGTTCGATGCTCGATACGCGCATCGCCATTGCCGCCAATGATACGGCGAATGAACTGGCAACGATTGTGAAGGCTTAAGGCAAGCGCGGGGTTTAATGGATGGCTCTCAAGCGGCAGATTGTTGCTTTCGCGGCTGTCGGCGCGCTCTTTGGCGTTGCCGCTGAGCAGATCGCGAACCTATACGGGGAATCCTTGTTTGAATCCGCTACGGCACCAAAGGTGACGGACTCGGGGCGGTTTCGTTCCTATGCGCGCCTGGGCGGAGTGTTCAGAGAAATGCAAAGTCCGGTTGAGCCAATCGTGCCACGCGACCATGCCGTGCTCTATTGCTTTCGCCAGCAGCAGAAATTCTTCGCCGGGAATATGCGGGTTGATCGTGAAGCGGATGGCAGCGTTTTTGTCATGATGAACCGCGCAATAGCTGATCCAACGCAGCTTTATGATCGTCAGACCATGCCCCCAGCAGATTATCGCATCCTTCGCTTACAGCGTGATACACGCCTGAAAATTGGTGCGCAAATGCAGGACGCTTGCCAGAATATGTGGGCGGCGGTACCGACAGATCGCAAGGTTACGGAGCTGGTTCAGACAATCGGACTGTGACCGCGCGCCTCTAGCCGATATTCCAGGGGTCGTCGGCATCGTATTTCGCGGGCAGCAGGATAACCGGCTGTGGGGCGCAGGAGCCCTGTTGCGCGGTAGCCGCCCAGTGCGGCTTGCCATCGAGCATGATGCACTCATAGGTCGCCGTGAAATGCTCTTCAATTTTTACCGTGAAGCTGCCACCCACCGGCACTCCGAGCGGCTGCATGGCACGGGCGCAGACCGTGAGCGCTTCGCTGCAGAGCTTGCCATTTCCGGCATAGAGATCGCTACTCTTTTCAGCGGGCAGGGTGACGGTGCTAATGGGGTGTCGGAGAGCATCATCGGCCAAGGCAGGCGCACTCACGCCACCTAAAATCAGGCACAACACCAATCCAAAAATTTGCCACAGCCGCATGGGTCAAAACCCCCTTATGAGAGCATTTTAATCGTTCCGGATTAAGGAAGACTGAAATTGACAGACGCCTATTTTTGCGCTGCAACAGCGTATTAGGCCGTGTTTGCGATGGTGCAGATGAGAAATATCACCTATGGCCTTAACCAAAAATTGATTGTCATTCACTGAATTTTAATTCATCTTCCGCGCCTCTCAACGTCCCATCAAGCGCAGCCAGCTTGCGCGTCCCCTCAGGAGAAGAAAAATGTTGAATGAATTCAAGGCCTTTATCGCTCGTGGTAATGTGATTGATTTAGCGGTTGGTGTGATCATGGGGGCGGCCTTTGGTGCCATCGTCACCTCCCTGGTCGATAACGTGATCATGCCGCCAATTGGGATGATTTTGGGGGGCATCGATTTTTCGGACTTCTTTGTCGCGCTGAACGGGGAGCACTATACAACGCTCAAAGCCGCTAAAGAGGCCGGTGCCGTGGTCGTTGGCTATGGCGTCTTCCTCAATGCCGTCATCAAGTTCCTAATTGTCTCCTTCGCTGTGTTCATCATGGTGCAGGGTGTGAATAAGCTGCAGGCCAAGATGCTGGCGCAAAAGGCGGCGGAACCACCACCAGGCCCAACCAAGACCGAACTGCTGCTCGCTGAAATCCGTGACAGCCTAAAGCAGCGTTAATCATCATTTGAGATTGCTTTCAGCATGGGCACCGCCGCATATAGCGACGGTGCCCATTTTTAAGAGTTTTTGATGCGTCGCGCCAATGCCTTATTCACCGCAGCCGCCGTCGTTTTGACCGGCTGCGCCAATTCAGATGCTTTGCGCTACCCCACACCTGATGCAGCGCCTGCGGTCGTGATACCTCCGCCGCAGCCAACCACATGTGGGCAAGCGGCGCCTGTCGCCGGTACTCTGGGTGACCTGCCCCTATTGCGCGATGTTTGCTTTATCGCTGCTGATGGTGTCTGGCAGCGACGGACAATGACCGATCTGCTGGGCGGTGAAGAATCGCCGCTTGCGCGCTCCTTCCGCTTTACGGCAGCGGAAGTGGCGATGAAAACCAGGGATATCCTGTCTTTCCCGGACTGGGTAAAGCCCGGACATTTTGCCCCGATTCCCTGGCGTGTCGAACAGACGCCGGTAGGGGTTAAAAGCAGCCTGAATGGATTTTTTACCATTGATGCTGAGAAGCCGACCAGCCTCAGCCTACCCGATGGCAAGGTGGAAAAGGCCTGCGTGCCAATAACCTTTACCCTACCACCACAACTGGTGCGGGATGGCCATATCGAAGGGGCGACTACCCGACTCTGGCGCTGCGATTCCGACATGAGCTATCGGCTTTAGGGGCTCTCCACGGTGAACGAGCGGATTGTGCTTTAAGCCATAATGAGTTAAGAGCTGCCCAGACTGCAATTCAACCGGAGCCTGCCCCATGAGCCAAGCCTATAACTTTCACCCCACCGTTTTGCGCGAATATGATATTCGCGGCGTCATCGGCAAGACCCTGAGTGCGGCCGATGCAGGAGCTCTGGGGCGCGCATACGGCACCATGGTCGTACGGGCGGGGGGCAAGAGCGTCGCGCTTTGCTTTGATGGCCGTAGCAGCTCGCCGGAACTCGCCGCCACGCTGACAGAAGGTTTGCTGAGCACGGGGCTGCAGGTGCTGCGGGTTGGCCTTGGCCCGACGCCAATGTTGTATTTCGCCGTGCACCACCTGAATACCGATGCCGGTATCATGATTACGGGTTCACATAACCCGCCGGAATATAATGGTTTCAAAATGATGATTGCCGCGCGATTGCCCGGCGGTGGTTCGGTGTTTGGAGCGGCGATTCAAGAATTGGGTAAAATCGCCGCGTCGGGGGATTTTGCCACCGGCAATGGTGGCCTCACCGACCATGATGTGCGTGATGCCTATGTCGCGCGCCTGGTGCAGGATTTCGTGCCCGGGCGGGAACTGAACATCGTCTGGGACAACGGCAATGGTTCGGGCGGTGAGATTCTCCGTCGTCTGGTTGCCAAATTGCCGGGCAAGCACACGTTGCTATTCGACAAAATTGACGGCACTTTCCCCAACCATCACCCCGATCCCACGGTTGCTGCTAACCTCGTCGCGCTCCAGCAGAAAGTGGCTGAGCTGCAGGCTGATTGCGGCATCGCTTTCGATGGTGACGCCGACCGAATTGGCGCGGTTGATGCCAAGGGGCGGATTGTGGCGGGTGACCAGCTCATCGCCATCTATGCGCGCGAAGTGCTGGCGCAGCAACCGGGGGCGACCATCATCGCCGACGTCAAGGCCTCGCAGACTCTGTTCGATGCGATTGCCAAAATGGGTGGCAAGCCGCTGATGTGGAAGACTGGCCATTCGCTCATCAAGACCAAGATGAAAGAAACCCACGCGCCGCTCGCTGGTGAAATGAGCGGTCATATTTTCTTTGCCGACAAATTCTATGGCCATGATGACGCGCTCTATTGCGGCGTAAGGCTCTTGAACATCATCGGCCAGACGGCCGGTGGGCTGACCGCACTGCGTGATACGCTGCCCAATGTTGTCAATACGCCGGAACTTCGCTTCCAGGTTGATGAGACGCGGAAATTTGCAGTGATTGAGGAAATCAAGGCGCGCCTGAGCGCGGCTGGCGCCAAGGTCAACCCGATTGACGGCGTGCGCGTCGATACTGCAGACGGCTGGTGGCTGCTGCGCGCCTCCAATACCCAGGATGTTCTGGTGGCGCGTGCCGAAGCGCGCGACGAAGCCGGGCTGGGGCGCTTGCAGGAAGAAATCGCTCACCAGCTGGCACAAAGTGGCCTGCGCTTCCCGGAAGGTGATTCTGCGCATTGAAAATAGTAAACTAGGCGTGCCGTCACTTGCGTCAGCATGCGGTGAAAATGCAGGGTTCTGAGAATCGCAGCGCGGAATACGTTGAGGGTATTTGAGCAGCTGAAGCGCAGGAACCATGCATTTGCAGCCCATGATCACGCAAGTGACAACACGCCTAAGGAAGGGCTTGATTTTTTGGCCTAAACCGCCGAATCTGCCCCCAACGCTCTCTTCTCTCCTGGAGTATTCCCGTGCGCCATCCTTATTATGAAACGCTGCTGCTGGTTGAGCGCGTCCACCGTCATTTCCTCGAAGTTGTGAAGCTGGAGATTGAACGGCTTGGCATTCAGGATATCAAGAATTTCCAGGCGCTGATTTTGTATAATGTCGGCGATGATGAAATGTCAGTCGGCGAGTTGACGGCGCGCGGCTTCTATCTCGGCTCCAACGTGTCATACAATGTCAAGAAGATGGTCGAGAATGGCTATCTGGTGCATGAGCCTTCTCCGCATGACCGTCGCTCGACCCGCGTGCGCCTCACCGATAAAGGCAAAGCGCTGCATAAGCAAATGGGGGCTTATTTCGAGAAGCACCTCACCTTGCTGCAGCAAGCCCAGATCGGCAATGAAGACCTCAGCAAGAGCAATGAGGCGCTGCGCAAGCTGGAGCGTTTCTGGACGTCCATGATTAATTATGGCGGGATTGCCTAAACACGGCTGTCACGGATAAGTAAGCGTCATGGCTCAAGAAGTAGTTTTACTGATACTGTTCTCCATTGTCGCAGCCAGCATCGGTGTTATCAGGCTGGGCAATTATTTCAAGCGCCAAAGCCTGACGGTCTTTGAGTATCAGTGGGCGCTGCTTTACAGGAATGGACAATTTCAGAAAATCCTGCCGCCTGGTGTTCATAAACTCTATGTGCGGAACACCTGTTGGCAAATTTTTGACCGGCGGGTCAACCAGCTTACCATTATCGGCCAGGAAGTGCTGAGCAAGGATGGCATGGGGCTGAAGCTCAGCACTTATATCGAATATGTGATTGAGGATCCGCAGCTGCTGTGCCGCAATGCGAATGTTGCCAACATGACTGGGTTGCAGAGCTTCCTCTATGCTGTGGCACAGCAACCGCTGCGCGCGGTCATTACCCAGCATAATCTTGAAGAACTCATCGCCGAGCGCGAAACCATCGCGACACAGCTGAAAGAAGCATTGGTGCCGCGCTTCGCGGAATTGGGAATCGCCGTGCGGCAGCTGGGCTTGCGCGATGTGATGCTGGCCAAGGAAATCCGCGATGCCTTTGCCGCCGAGCTGCTGGCGCGTAAGCAGGCGGCGGTGCAGCTGGAAGCCACGCGGGCAGAGACAGCGGCGCTGCGCTCGTTGGCCAATGCCGCGCGCTTGATGCGCGAAAATCCGGAAATCATGAAATTGCGAGTGCTGCAGGCGATGCAGAACAATACGGGCAAGAACACCATCGTGGTCGATTTCTCAGATGGCCAGGTGGCGCAGTCAACCGCAGTTGACGCCTCTTGATTGCGCTTGGCAGCGCGCGCTGCCAATATTAAAATACTGCTGCGTTGGCCAATCCCCGGCAGAGCAATCGCAATGCCGGTCGGTGTTTAAAGCCGACGCTCGCTGGTTCAATTCCAGCACTACCCTGTCACGGTAACTTTGGTAAAGAAGGGAAAGCGCCTGAGTGTCCGGTTTGAGTGCCAGTTTCTCGCAGGCTTTGCGCCGCAAAGGCCCGCCTGCTGGGAATGATGCGACGGTGCTTTCCTATCCTGTGATGAAACTATTTCCCCGCCTGCATCTGCGCTAAATTGCGCTTGGAGAGACGCAGGGCGATGACGAGTTATACGCAGTTCCTCATGAAGATAGCGCAGCAGGCACCGACCGATTGGTGGGCGCTACACGTCGCCGCTGGTCAGTTCCAGGCCAAGCAAGGCACGCATGTCGCGCGCACCAAAACACTGGTGTTGAAGCCGATTCCGCGCGGGTTCCCCGATCCAATAAAGGCGCGCCGCGATCTTGTCCGGCATTTGCGTGGGCAGGTGCGCTTGCATAATCAGGCCGAGCGGGTGCAGCTCGGCGCCCATGCCTTTGCTTTGGAAGGCAAGACGGCTGATTTTACGCTGGAGGCTCTACCGGAGCGTATGGCGGAGGCCAATAAAGCCGGAACCATGCTGCGCCGTTTCGTGCAGGCTGGGCAGCTGCTGGTCAGCGCGGAGCAGATTGGCGGCGACCAGCCGCAACTGGGCGATATTTTGCATCGTCAGGTCGCGGGGCGGCTGCGCCATATACGGGCGCAGTTATTTCCCGTGCAGGGCGCGCTACAAATGACCATGCCGTTTCAGGCCATCACCGTGCTCTCGATCATCGGTGAGGAAGCGCCCGGCCTATCCGCCTTGCACCGGCGGCTCATCATTAACACGCTTGCGCCCAAGCCTATCTGAAGCTCTGATCTGAGCCAGAGGCTCAC
>JAGOHT010000174.1 GCA_017996055.1 Alphaproteobacteria bacterium | reverse complement strand
GCCGAGCAGATGTCCTCCACCGGATCGCTGGTCGGCACATTAGAATCGACGGAGCGTTTGCTGGCGAAAGTGCTCGATAAAGGCCGCGTCGAAAATATCATGGAAGATATTCGCGGTCCCGCCGGACGCACGATGTGGGACAAGTTGGCCAATGTGAATGAGAGCCTGCTCGCCAATTATTTGAAAAACGAATATCCGCAGACTGTCGCCGTCGTCGTTTCAAAAATCAAGCCTGACCATGCCGCTCGCGTGCTCTCGCAGTTGCCGGAAAGTTTCGCCATGGAAGTCGTCATGCGGATGCTCCGGATGGAAACGGTGCAGAAAGATGTGTTGGAAGACATTGAACGCACCCTGCGTAACGAGTTCATGAGCAATCTGGCGCGTACCAACCGGCGCAACCCACATGAGGTCATGGCGGAGATTTTCAATAACCTTGATCGTAGCAGCGAAGCAAAGTTCCTCGCCTCACTCGAGGAACGCAGCCGCGAAGCTGCCGAGAAAATCAAAGCGCTGATGTTCACCTTCGAAGATTTGGGCAAGCTCACCGGTCCGGCGATTCAGGCGATTTTGCGCGTCGCCGACAAAGGAAAACTGCCGACCGCGCTAAAGGGCGCCTCGGAATCCATGCGCGACCTCTTCTTCTCCAATATGTCAGAACGTGCGGCCAAATTGCTCAAAGAAGATATCCAGGGTCTCGGCCCCATCCGTGTCAAGGACGTGGAAGAGGCGCAGGCTAGTTTGGTGAATGCCGCCAAGGATCTCGCCGCGAAGGGTGAGATCATCATCAAGGGTGAAGGCGAAGAAGACGAGATGGTATATTGAGGATGGACTCCGTGCCACAACCCCCGACGCAAAAATTTCTCTTCAACCGGTCTTTCGACAGCATTTCGGCCGAAGCCGAAGCCGCGAAAGCACCGCCGCCGCCAACCTTTAGCGAGGCGGAGATGCAGGCTGCGCGCACTGAGTCCGAGCAGCGCGGATTCTCTGCCGGTCAACAGGCCGCACAAGAACAACAGCAGGCTCAAATCCTCGCCCTCATCGCGCGCCTGACGGCTGCAATTGAAGGCTTGGTGCAGAATGCTAACGCGCGGCAAACAGCCCAGCAAACCGATATCAGCGATATTGCCCTCACCATCGCCCGCAAGTTATTGCCGGAGTTCATGGCCGAACAAGCGCTTGGCCATATCAGCGCCCTGCTGAGCCAGGTTTGTCGTGACATGACGCAAGAACCGCGCCTGGTTGTCCGAGTGCCGGATGGTCTGCTTGACCCGTTGCAACAGCAACTTGCCGCTATCACCCAGGCGAGCGCCTATGCCGGTAAGGTGGTTCTGCTCGCCGATACCGTGCTCCCCTACACCGACTGCAAAATCGAATGGGCGGATGGCGGTATCGAATTCAGCAGTGCCAACCTGTGGCAAAAAATTGACGAAGCGGTGCGCC
This sequence comes from Alphaproteobacteria bacterium, assembly GCA_017996055.1. Classification (GTDB taxonomy): domain Bacteria; phylum Pseudomonadota; class Alphaproteobacteria; order UBA9219; family RFNS01; genus JAGOHT01. Next base: position 2,989 of record JAGOHT010000174.1, on the reverse strand, counting down.
AGGCCAAGGCACACCCGACGGCAGACCCCTCTTCCCCTTCCCCCCGCTTCCAGGAGTAACGCCCTATGAATAACGAAACCCTCGAACTCAGCGAACTGCCAAGCGGCGCCGAAACGCCAGCCGCCGGTGGTCCGAATGTGACGGTCGATGATCTCGGCGCGGTCTATGGCATTCCGGTGCAGGTGTCGGCGGTGCTTGGTAAAGCGGAAATGCCGGTCAGCCATTTGCTGAAGCTGGGGCGCGGCGCCGTAATCGAGCTCGACCGCAAGGTCGGCGAGGCTATCGATATCTATGTCAATAACCGCCTGGTGGCACGCGGCGAAGTCGTCGTCGTCGAAGACCGGCTGGGCATCACGATGACGGAAATTATCAAGGCCGAGCAGTCTTAGGCAGCAAGACAAGACATATTTTTAAAAGGATAAACCATGCGTTTGCTCATTGTCGGTCATCTTGAAGGGTATATTACGGAAGCTGGACGCATTGCCGTCAGTAAGGGTGCGAAAGTTGCCCATATTGACGATGTTGATCCGGCGCTCAACGCGCTACGCAACGGTCAGGGCGCTGACCTTGTGATGTGCGATATCAAGCTCGAACTCGCCCGTTTCATCGAGAATCTGAAGGCGGAACGCATCAATGTGCCGGTCGTTGCCTGCGGCATCGGCACCGATGCCAACGCCGCCGTGCGCGCCATCCGCGCCGGCGCCAAGGAATATGTGCCGCTGCCGCCGGATGCCGACCTCATCGCCGCCGTTCTGGAAGCGGTCACCGAAGAGAGCAATACGGTCATTGGCCGCGACCCGGCAATGCGCGCCGTGCTGGAGATGGCCGAGCGCATCGCGCCCAGCGAGGCTTCCGTCCTCATCACCGGCGAGAGCGGCACTGGCAAGGAAGTGGTAGCACGATATATTCACCGCAAGAGTAAGCGCGCTGCGCAAAATTTTGTCTCGGTCAATTGCGCGGCGATACCTGAGAACCTGCTTGAATCCGAACTCTTCGGCCATGAAAAAGGCGCGTTTACCGGAGCCATAGCCCGTCGCGTCGGCAAGTTTGAGGAAGCGCATGGCGGCACATTGCTGCTCGATGAAATCAGCGAGATGGATTTACGGCTGCAGGCGAAATTGCTGCGCGCTATCCAGGAGCGCGAAATTGACCGCGTCGGCGGCACGCAGCCAGTCAAGGTCGATATTCGACTATTGGCAACCTCGAACCGTGATTTGGAAGCCGAAGTGAAAGCCAAACGTTTCCGCGAAGATTTGTATTTTCGGCTGAATGTCGTCAATCTTGTCTTGCCGTCCTTGCGCGAACGTCCGGCGGATATAGTTCCACTGGCCGCACATTTCGCCGAGAAATACGCGATGGCCAACGGCTTGGCGCCAAAAACTTTATCGCCAGAAACCGTGGCGGCGCTAGCGGCGCATCACTGGCGCGGCAATGTGCGTGAGATGGAAAACACTATGCACCGTGCCGTTCTGCTGGCGCGCGGCAATGTCATCACGCTGGATGCCGTCATGCTGTCCGGCCAGAGTTTCGCGCCGGACGGTGTTGTCAGCAGCACGGCTGCGGCCGCTGCAGGTGGCAAAACCGTGCCAATGGTGGGACGCACGGTTGCCGATGTCGAACGCGATCTGATTATCGATACGTTGCAGCACACGCTCGGTAACCGCACTCATGCCGCGAATATTCTCGGCATTTCCATCCGCACGTTGCGCAATAAGCTGAAGCAATATAGCGAAGAAGGCGTGCCTGTTCCCGCAGCCGCCGCTGGTGAAGCCGAACAGGCGGCTTCATGAGCGATGCCGGCACCAGCCTCGTTGCCCGTCAGAGCGGTGGCGTCCCCAGCCTAAACGGCAGCCCGCCTTTGCTGGCGACGTCCTTCTGGCAGCGCGGCGAAGTCTGGCTGGCTATCGGCCTGATGACCATCCTCTGCGCTTTGGTCGTGCCGCTGCCTTCCATACTCGTCGATATGGGCCTGGCGATTTCCATTACGCTCTCGGTCGTCATTCTAATGACCGTGCTTTTCATCGTGAAGCCGCTTGATTTCAGCTCCTTCCCCACCGTGCTGCTGATTGCGACGCTGATGCGGCTTTCGCTCAATCTCGGCACCACCCGCCTTATCCTCGCGCATGGCCATGAGGGCGAAGAGGCAGCGGGACAAGTGGTGAAAGCTTTCGCGAGCTTCGTCATGGGCGGTGATTTCATCATCGGCGTTATTGTTTTCGCGATTATCACCATCGTCAATTTCGTGGTTATCACCAAAGGTTCAGGGCGTATCGCCGAAGTCGCGGCGCGCTTTACCTTAGACGCCATGCCTGGCAAGCAGATGGCGATTGATGCCGATCTGTCCTCCGGCCTCATCGACGAGGGCGAAGCGCGGCGGCGGCGTAAAGAGCTGGAAGACGAGAGCAGCTTTTTTGGTGCCATGGACGGTGCCGCCAAGTTCGTGCGCGGCGATGCCGTCGCCGGTCTTATTATCACCTTTATCAATGGCCTGGGCGGCATTGTTATCGGCGCCATTCGCCATGATATGAAGGTGATGGACGCGGCGAATACTTATGTTCGTCTGACCGTCGGTGATGGTCTGGTCACGCAAATTCCCTCGCTGCTGGTTTCGGTCGCCGCCGGTATGCTGGTGTCAAAGGCCGGTCAGACCGGTTCGACCGACAAGGCGCTCTTCAATCAGCTTGGTGGTTATCCCATCGCTCTTGGGCTCACCTCTGCCATGCTCTCTACGCTGGCCGTCATTCCTGGAATGCCGATGGTGCCCTTTCTGATGCTCGGCAGCATCGCCGGTTATATGGCGTGGTCGATTGGGGCTAAACAGAAAGTGCTAGCGGATCAGAAAGTTGCCGATGAAGCAGCTCGGGTTAAGGCCGTGCCTATTGCCGAAGAGCCCATCACCAAGTCGCTGGCGATTGATACGGTGCGGCTGGAGCTGGGCTATTCTCTCCTCGCGCTCATCAATAGCGACCAAGGGCAGAAACTCACCGAA
>JAGOHT010000173.1 GCA_017996055.1 Alphaproteobacteria bacterium | reverse complement strand
CTTAACGATGACGAAGATGACGATGGCGATCATCAAGACCGTCGGCACCTCGTTGATGATCCGATAAAATTTCGCACTATGGCGGTTAGCGTCGGCGGCGAATTGCTTGCGCCATCGCGCCAGTGCACCGTGCAGCCCAGTCATCAGGATAACCAGCGTCAGCTTGGCGTGCATCCAATGCTGGTGCAGAATATCAGGGTTTACCCAAATCATCCAGAGGCCGAAGACCAGCGCCGCTACCATCGCAGGATTGATGATGGCTCGCAGCAAACGCCGCTCCATCACCTTGAACGTCTCAGACTTGTCCGAACCTTTCTCAGCCTCGGCGTGATAAACGAACAACCGCGGCAGATAAAGCATCCCCGCCATCCAGGCGATGACGGCGATCACATGCAAAGCGCGCAGCCAATCATAAGACATGGTTAGTTCAGCCTTTCGGCGCTGGGGTTGGCGCCGCGCCACCAGGGGCACGGCCACCGCCCAAGGCATATTCAAGTAAATCGGAGTGCGCCACCGTGAACATCATTTTATTGTCCCGACTAATCAGATTGCCAGCGCCCTCGCGCAAATCGACAACCGTCACCTTGCCTTGCTGACCACCAATTGGCGTAATGGCAGCACAGACGGGTGCGATATCATTAGGCAACGGGAACCCGAGCACGCGATTGAAATTCTCTGCCCCCTCAATGCGCCCTTCCTGCGGCTTTGTGCCATAGCCCCATTTGAACAGCGTATCCATACCGAACCCAGCGGCTTTGAGGCCGTCATAAAACTTGTTCGGCGTCGCTTCATCATAAAAGGCTACTACGACCGGACGGTCCGGATTTTGCAGAGCGAGAGGCAGCGCGACTTTCAGCGCGCGAGTGCGCTGATCCTCCTGCGCCGCAATTTCGCCCGCCAATTTCGCACTATCGGCCGCAGTCTTCCGTCCCACCGCAACCTCTTCCGCCATCACGGCGCTACGCTGCGCGTTCAGGTCGACCATGCTACGATCGGAATTGACGGCGATGATCAGCGCCGGTTGTGCGGTTTTCGCTTCGACATCACGCGCATAATGAAAGCCCGCCAACACGGTGGGCACTACAAGCGCGGCGGGCGGTGCATAAGTACCATTGGTGAAGTGACCGCTGGTGATATTTTTCGCGCGCAGATCTGCTGCAACCTTTGCAGCATCTGTGCGCGTCAAAACCAGAAGGTTTGAAGGCATATTCGACATTTTTTTTCCAATCAGATGGAATCTAATAAGGCATCCGCGCCAAGCAACGCCCCTGCTCGCATTTCGCGACCTTGAGCTGCCCGCACATGCCTTGTTCGGCGCAGATATCAACCTCGGCAGCGGTGCAGCTATTCGTCTGCATATACTGCCCGGCGAAGGTCTTGTTAACGGCAATCATACCCTTAGCATTACACACGCAGGGGCAGCTTCCAGTATCAACAATCGCGCAATCCATATCGGTCTGGCAGGCCAGGTGCCCAGCATCCGCCATATTCCTGGGTAGCTCCGCCTGCGCCGCGCCGCACAGCAGGCCAAAGCCCAGTATCAACAAGGCGAGAACCAGGCGAGCTTTGCTGCGTGTCATCATTGTCTCCGAACGGACTAGGCGGCGAATGGTGCCGAAACTTTGGCAGCACCGTCATAACAAAAAAAACTTGCCCAAGGGTGTTTTTTTGATTAGAACAAAACATGAACATCTTGGCAAGCAGCGCGTCCGGCTTGCGTTGGCTGGTGCTGGACCTCAATAGTTTTTTCGCCTCCTGCGAGCAACAGGAAAACCCGGGTTTGCGCGGCTTGCCCATCGCGATTGCCCCGATGCTCTCCGACAGCACTTGCGCCATTGCCGCCAGCTATCCCGCCAAAGCCTGTGGCATCAAGACTGGCACACCGATTTACGAGGCCAAGCGGCTTTGCCCTGGTCTCCGCGTCGTCGTGGCGCGCCATAAACTTTATGTCGCCTATCATCACCGTATCCTCGCCGCCATCAACGACTGCATCCCGATTGCCGACACCCTGTCTATCGACGAGGTCTCCTGCCGCCTCGACCGCAATGAGGAAGACCCAGTGGCCGCCTCCGCGCTGGCCAAGCGCATCAAGCAGAGCATCCGCGACCAGGTCGGCATCTGCATGACCAGCTCCATCGGCATCGCCAGCAATATCCTGCTCGCCAAGCTGGCCTCTGACATGCAGAAGCCGGATGGTTTGACGCTTTTGCCCTCCGCGTCGCTGCCCCAATCCATCGCCCATTTGCCAGCACAGGCCATTTGTGGCGTAGGGCGCAATATGGCTCGGCGGCTGGCGGCGCAGGGCATCCAGACCATCGGCGATCTCTGGCAGCGCGATAGTCACCAGCTGCGGCAAATCTGGGGTGGAATTCACGGTGTTCGCTTTCATGCGCTGCTGCATGGCGCGGACTTACCCCGTATCGAACACCCGCGCCGCAGCATCAGCCACCAGCATGTCCTGCCGCCCTGGGAGCGCAGCCTGGCCGCCGCCACCCCCGTTTTGCGGCAACTCCTGGCCCGCGCGGCAGAGCGGCTGCGGCATGAGGATTATTACTGCCGCCGCCTTTCCGTCGGCATCAAATGGCTGCACCATACAGGTCATTGGAGGCAAGACCTCGCCTGTCAGGAAACTCAGGATACCGCTTTGCTGCTGCGTGGGTTAACGCAGCTGCTAACCTCTGCGCCAGCGCTGGCCCCGTTGCGCGTCGGCGTGGTGCTAAGCGATCTCGTGCCCACAACCCAGCATCAGGGCGATTTATTCGCCGCCCGCCCACCGCCTGCTCGCCGCTTCGGTAAACCACCGCCCCCCGCGCTCGCCCATGCGATTGACGCCATCAACGGCGCTTATGGCCGCGGCATGTTACATTATGGGCTGGAGGAGCGCAGCCTGCGGCAGATGGGCAGCAAAATCGCCTTTCAGCGTGTGCCAGATCTCAACGAGTTTTGACCGCCACGCCGTTTTGGCTTATGGCATGTGCCATGCGTTTTTCATCCCGTTCACTTGCCGTTGCCAGCGCCGTCCTCGTCACACTCTGGGGCGGCGTCTGGCTTGCCACCTATGCCCTCGCGCAAAATCGGCTACAGTCTTTTGCGACGTCCAAAGGTGCAGATTTCCGCTATCGGCTGGTCAGCAGCGGCGGTAATCCGCTGGCCGTGCAGCTTGAACTCGCAGATATTGTCTGGCGCCTGCCTTCCGGCAGCTCCCTGACGCTGCCGCAGGTCACGCTCACCCTCCTCCCAGGCAGCTGGAAGCATTACAAAGTCACCAGCAGCAAGCCGTTTGAACTGCTCTTGCCCGCCCTGTCCGGCACCCGCCTGCAACTCGCCGCCCATGGACTGAACGGCCAGTTGACGCTGCATGGCAACGGGCGCTGGGCAAGCTTGGCCGTCACTTTGCCGCAAGCCGCGCTCGCCCAGACCGGCGGCATATCAGCAACACCGCTGTTCAAGACGGCAGAGGCACAGCTGCGGCTCGAACAACCTGCGGAACCACCGGCCACCCATCTGGAAAGCGGGCTGACTCTAGCCTTCGCCGTCAATGACGCTACGCTGGCCCCGGGCTTGCTCCGCGCCTTACCGCAGCAGCTGACCGCCCTCACCCTCAATGCCCGCGTGATGGGCCCCCCGCCGGACTGGCGCGGTTTGCCGATGGTGGAAAGCTGGCGCAATGCTGGCGGCACGCTGGAGCTGGATGCACTCGATTTCACTTGGGGCAATCTCAGCGGGCTTGTTGAGGCGACACTAGCACTCGATAAGGACGCCCAGCCCGAAGGCGCAGGCACCGCGCAATTGATGCTCGATAGCAAGGCTCCAACCGCGACCGATGCACAAGTTTTCAACAATATCGTGCAAAGCGTGTTTAGCTTGATGGCACGGACCGACCCAATGACCGGCGTGAAGAGCGTCACGCTCCCGTTAGCCTTGCAGCAGCGGCAGCTGGCGCTCGGCATTTTCCCACTTACGAAACTACCCGAAATCCACTGGGGAAATGACTAGAGCCTTGGCATACGCACCTAGGATGCCTCAGACAACCTTGCCACACTTCGGACATTCTCCACTACCCTTGGGATAATAGAGGCTGCCACATTCATTCGGGCAGCGCTCAGCATTTTCCATTGGTTATATGGCTCCCATCCCATTCGGAGATGAGGAATTTCTGAAGCTTCTTCTGCAGTATTAGCCAAGAAAGTTTGGAAGCATTTGGCGTCCGTCTCCATTTGGCCAATATTATTTAAACCAGAGGAAGCTCCTGCTTCGACCAGCATCGTTGCACCCTCAAAATCAGAAACCCAGTTTTCAAAAGTGCGCTGCATCTGTCAGCACAAAGTTACTTTTCTTCCGTAGTGAAATAACGCGGCTGCGTCGCCTGCTTGGCATCGATGATGCTGCGACGCACGGCGCGCGTGCGGGTAAAAACCTCGAACAAGGTCGCACC
>JAGOHT010000172.1 GCA_017996055.1 Alphaproteobacteria bacterium | reverse complement strand
GTAAAATAGCGTCCCAGCTCCGGAAAATCCGCTGCGCTACGTCCGGCTGGAAACTGCGGTGTAACAATAACGCTGCCACCAACATTCGTGTTATTGCCGCCACCCGCCTGCTTCGTTAGCGAGGTGGTAAGAATATCCGCGTGGTCTCCCCCCCTGAAGCCCGGCATTCCTGCTGCCAGCGTGCTGTCCACAATCAGCACCACCTGAGCAGCACGTGCTGCCTGTTTCAGACTGTCAAAATCCGGCACCCGCCCGAGTGGATTAGAAATCGCCTCAACAAACCAGGCGCGTGTCGCCGGCGTCGCCGCGTTAACAAAAGCCTGCGTATCCTCTGGCGCAACATAGGCCACCTTACCGCCACCGTTCCGCTCAAAACCCTGTGTCAGTGCGACCTTGGTGGTGCCGAACAGCTGGTTGCTGGAAACCATGTGGCTGCCACGAAACAGTGAAAACGCCAGATGGTTGGCCGCCTGCCCGCTCGCCACTATAACGGCATCAGGGCGTGGGCCACCGACTTCCTTCCCGCCGGAATGCCAGAGCTGGGCGATGCATGCCTCTTCCAGCACCTGGGCTGAGGGGGTGCCACCGCCACGGACATAGGGCGCGCGCACGGTGGTAAAGGCCTGAATCCCTTGGTCTAAACTGCCCATATTGGGCGCAACCAATCGAATACGCGCGGTCATAAAAGCTCTCCGTCAATAATGAGCACCTTTGTAAGGTATTATTTATGCCATTCGTCGAAGTTCAAAACACGCTTTTAATAGCAAAAAGCCCCGCAGCTTACGCTACGGGGCTTCTTGAACACTAGGCTCTGGCTTGGATTAGAAGTCCATATCGCCCATGCCGCCGCCATGCCCACCGGCACCAGCGCCGCCAGCCGATTCTTTCTTCGGCTTTTCGGCAATCATGGCTTCCGTGGTGATCAGCAGCGCCGCCACCGAGGCCGCATTCTGCAGCGCAGAACGCACAACCTTAGTCGGATCGATGATGCCAGCCTTAACCATATCGCCGTAATCGCCCTTCTGCGCATCGTACCCGAAGTTCATACTATCCTGGTCGAGCAAGCGACCAATGACAACCGAACCATCAACACCTGCGTTTTCCGCGATTTGACGAATAGGCGCCTGCAGCGCGCGACGGACGATATCAACGCCACGGCGCTGATCATCGTTCGAGCAACGGATCTTCTCAATCGCCTTGGTGGCGTAGAGCAGAGCCGAACCACCGCCAGCGACGATACCTTCTTCAACCGCAGCGCGGGTCGCGTGCATCGCGTCATCAACGCGATCCTTGCGTTCCTTCACTTCGACTTCCGTAGCACCGCCGACGCGGATAACGGCAACGCCACCCGACAGCTTGGCGAGGCGTTCTTGCAGTTTCTCACGGTCGTAGTCAGAAGTCGTTTCCGCGATTTGCGCCTTGATCTGCGCGTTGCGAGCTTCGATATCTTTCTTCTTGCCAGCACCATCGATGACAGTGGTGTTGTCCTTATCGATACGTACCTTCTTGGCCGTGCCGAGCATGTCGATGGTGACATTCTCAAGCTTGATGCCCAGGTCTTCGGAGATGACCTGCGCATTGGTCAGGATCGCGATGTCTTCCAGGATGGCCTTACGGCGATCACCGAAGCCAGGGGCCTTCACCGCTGCGACCTTGAGGCCACCGCGCAGCTTGTTGACCACCAGGGTAGCCAGCGCTTCGCCTTCAACTTCTTCAGCAATAATGAGCAGCGGACGACCGGTTTGGACAACGGTTTCCAGAACGGGCAGAAGGGGCTGCAAGCCGGAGAGCTTCTTCTCATGCAGGAGAATGAACGGGTTCTCCAGTTCGCAGAGCATCTTCTCGGCGTTAGTGATGAAGTACGGGCTGAGATAGCCACGATCAAACTGCATGCCTTCAACAACATCCAGCTCGGTCTCAAGGCTCTTGTTTTCCTCAACCGTAATCACGCCTTCCTTGCCGACCTTTTCCATGGCCTTGGCAATCATGTCGCCGATCTCTTTTTCGCCATTGGCGGAAATAGTCCCGACCTGTGCGATTTCAGCATTGTTCTGCACTTTCTTACTGCGCTTCTGCAGGTCTTCGACCACCGCTTCAACGGCGGATTCGATACCGCGCTTCAGATCCATCGGGTTCATGCCCGCCGCAACCGCCTTCACGCCTTCGTTGACGATGGCCTGCGCCAGAACCGTCGCCGTGGTCGTGCCGTCACCCGCGCCGTCGCCGGTCTTGCTTGCGACTTCACGCAGCATCTGCGCGCCCATATTCTCGAAATTATCGCTAAGTTCAATTTCCTTAGCGACCGTGACCCCGTCCTTGGTGATCTTCGGCGAACCGAACGACTTCTGGATGACGACGTTGCGCCCCTTCGGACCCAACGTTACCTTCACGGTGTCGGCCAACAGATTAACGCCCGCCAACATCTTGTTGCGTGCGGCTTCTTCAAACTTAATTTCCTTCGCTGCCATAATAGCTAGCTCCCTTGTTTTCTTGGGTTATTGAAACGATTAGGCGGCCTTCTTGGCCTTAGCAGACATCTCGATCACGCCGAGAATGTCGGATTCCTTCATGATCAACAGGTCTTCGCCATCAATCTTCACTTCCGTGCCCGACCACTTGCCGAACAGGATGCGGTCGCCCGCCTTGACTTCCATGGCGACGATTTCGCCATCTTCATTGCGCGAACCGGGGCCGACAGCGATGACTTCGCCTTCCGAGGGCTTTTCCTTGGCAGTATCGGGAATGATGATACCGGACTTGGTGCGCTCTTCGCTTTCCAGACGACGGACGACCACACGGTCATGCAGAGGACGGAACTTCATATTTATCTCCTTGAGAAGTTCGGGTTAAAAACCAGGCGGTGGCACCGGATTAGCACTCAGCACCACCGAGTGCCAGACAGGTAGGCCTTAACCCGCCGTTATTCAAGAGTCATGGCCAAAAATCTGTGGATAAATTTGTTGATAACACAACTACAAGTGTCAGTATTTAACGATTTATTGGTGTTTTTTGTTCACATTGGTTAATGCAGGGGGCTGAGCCCTGATTGCCCCCGATAAAATGGGGGTGCGCCAATGGCAGATTTGATCCGTCAGCTTGATAATTATCGTATTACGACCGCAGAAATCCTTTATCGGATGCCGGATCACCCCGCCTTGCTGCAAACCTATATCTGGCAAGAGCTCGACCTTGCACCGCGATTTCCGGTCCTGAAGAAGTTTCTACGCTTTTGGGAAGAGCACTTGGATGGCAAACTTTATAAGGTCAGCGTTGCCCACGAAAAGCTTATCAGCCCAGGCGAACTAACGCACTACGACCACGAGTTTCTACTAAATTAGGGAGCCTCAGGCCTCTGATTTTAGGCGAACCCGCTGCATGATGATTCCAACCAGCGTGCCGATGCAGATAGCTATGGTCAGGTCGGCAAAAACGGTCAAAAAGAACGTCAAAGCCAGAACGAAGACATCGCTTTTGCGCCGATCACGAATGAGCATCGGTAAATCCTTGGCTTCGCTCATATTCCAGGCGACGATGAACAAAATGGCGGCAAGAGTTGCCAAAGGCACATAAGAAGCCAGCGGCGCAGCAACTAATATAAAAAGCAAGAGCCAAACTGCGTGCATCATCCCGGCGACGGGGCTACCACCACCAGCGCGGACATTCGTGGCGGTGCGTGCGATAGCGCCCGTCGCAGGCATCCCGCCAAACAGTGCCGAGGCTATATTGGCGGCTCCCTGCGCTACCAGCTCGCAATTTGAGCGATGCCGCCCCTTAATCATCCCATCAGCCACCGCCGCCGAAAGCAGAGACTCGATTCCTGCCAGCAAGGCAATGGTTAGGGCATTCGGAAAAAGTTCGGTAAGTCGCGCAAGGCTAAGCACGGGGATGCTGGGCAATGGCAAGCTGCTGGGAATACCGCCAAATTTTGTGCCGATCGTCGGCACCGACAAATGTGCCAATCCAACGAGCGCAGCGCCACAAACCACAGCGATGAGGAAGCTTGGCAACTTGGGGGCAACCTTCGGTAAAACAATGATGGTGGTGAGCGCCAACAGCCCCAACCCGGCCGCCAACGGCTGCAGCGTATCGCGTGCCGCAAAATAGGCCGCCCATTTCCCAAATACCTCGCCGGGCTCATGCGCCAATTGCAGTCCGAGAAAGGAACCAACCTGGCTGGTAAATATGATGACCGCGATACCAGCGGTAAAGCCCTTGATCACCGAATCCGGAATATGGCGCATCAGATTGCCGAGCCGCGCCCACCCCATCAGCAGCAGCATTACGCCCGCCATCAGCGTCGCCTGCACGAGACCATCATAGCCAAACTTTTGAATCGTCGCGAAGACCAGAACGACAAACGCGCCTGTCGGCCCACCGATTTGCACCCGGCTGCCACCAAGCAGGGATATGATAAACCCCGCGACAATCGCCGTCGTC
>JAGOHT010000171.1 GCA_017996055.1 Alphaproteobacteria bacterium | reverse complement strand
TTGCACTGGCAACAGTAGCGTCAGCCCCAGTGCCGTGCCTCCGACACAGTGGCGTAAAAACAGCCGCCGATTGGTGACAATGTCTTCTGACATGCTTCCGCTCACATTCCCAAACGAATCAGAATACGATACTATAACGCTTTGCCACATAATTATGGCCAGTTTTTGCTCATGCGTACGCCTGTAACCGTTTTCTTGTTTACTGCGCTCTTTCTCTTGCTGGTAGCACCCGCATTGGCTCATGGCTGTGCCGCAGCAACGGCGCCGATTGTAAAACTGGAGCCACTTTCTGGTAGTGCCAATGTCGACAATTCAAAGAGCCAACGCGAGCTGCAGTCCCTTTCAGGCGTGGGGCAAAGCAGCCATTCCACACGTATACCCGTCGCCTTAGGCCTAACCTTAACGCAGGTCATGACCACAAGCCGCCTGACCGCTGAGATTGCCAGCGGCGGCTGGACGGGGCCGAAATGCGCCACCCTGCAAAGTCTCAATGTCGGGTTCGGCTTTTCGCCGCATATGATTTATATTCCGTATGAGTTTGCCCCCAACACCTGCGCCTATAACGCGATTTACTCGCACGAAATTCAACATGTTAATACGGATCAGGCTTTGTTAAAAAGCCACCTGCCCGCTATAAAGAGTAAAATCATGGCGGGCGTAGCCGCCTTGCCGCCGATTACCGGCAATGATGACGCCGCTATGCAAAAGACTATGAAAGACCAACTGGAGCGATTACTTACCGACATTCAGACCGACTTCACCCGCGTGCGGCAGTTAGAGCAGGCAAAGGTCGATAACCCGAACGAATATGCCCGCGTTGGTAATAGCTGCGGCGGTATTATCAAACAAATAGGCAACCACTGAGGTTGCAGGCGCCAACGGTGCAATGCAGTAAGGAATAAACTTGATGAAAAAAATTCTCCACGTCTCTGATAATTTCGGCGGTGGTTTAGTAACCGCCGTGCAGGGTTATGTCGCCAGCGCGCCGCAGCACCGGCATTATCTCTTGGTCGCGCGCCGCGCGGGCTACCATGACGGTATGGACTGGGCCAAAAGTCTCGCCGGGGAATTCCCACTGCCAAGTTCGATCCGTAAAGCGCCCGGTGTTATTCGGCACCATTATCAAGAATTGCAACCGGACTGGGTTCACCTCCATTCCTCATTTGCCGGTGCCTATGGTCGTATTGCACTGCTACCGCGTCATAAAATAATCTATACGCCGCACTGTTATGCTTTCGAACGACGTGACGTCAGTCCCTTCGTCCGCGCCGCCTATTGGCTCGCTGAACAAGTTCTGGCTATCGGAAACGCGACAGTTGCCGCCGCCAGCCCGCATGAGGCCGAATGCGCGCGCCAAATGTTTGTGCCACAGAACACAATGCTCCTCCCTAACGTGCCGGTTATTCCAGAAACTGCATTTGTTACGCGGCGCGCCCATCAGCGCGGCGAACGTTTGCGTGTCGCGATGGTTGGCCGCCTCTGCCCCCAGAAAGATCCTGATTTTTTTATCGCCACTGTTAAATTGGCGCAGGCGCAGGGGCTGCCGGTCGATTTCCTCTGGCTGGGCGGCGGTGATGATGCGTGGCAGGCACAGCTAGAAGCCTTGGGTGTTCAGGTTACGGGCTGGGTCAGTCATGGTGAAATTCTAGACCGCATGGCGCAATGTGACGTTTATTTCCACACAGCTTTGTGGGAATCTGGACCGCTCTCTGTGTTGGAAGCTGCTCAGCTCAACCTACACTTGGTTTGCCGCAGCATTCCGGCGATTGATGCCTTACCTGTCAACCCCGCAGCGAAGGATGCCGCAGAGGCCGTGCAAATGATTGCAGCCATAATACGCGGCAAAATCCCGCAAGGACTCACTGCTATCAATACGACACTGAATGATATCTACAATTTTCCAGCGCAGCGCGCGGCTTTGGTGCGGCTGTATGGAGCGGAGTAGTTAGACTGAACCAGGTGCCAAGACGATCTGCAAACCATCTAGCTTACTGTTGAAAATCAGCTGGCATGCAAGACGCGAATTTGGTTTTACCTCAAACGCGCCATCAAGCATCCCGATCTCTTCTTCGTTCGGTTCCGGCAGTTTGCCCTGCCAAGTATCACCGATATAGACATGGCACGTCGCGCAAGCGCATGAGCCGCCGCATTGCGCTAAAATGGGTAAGCCACCCTCACGGATGATTTCCATCACGCTCCACTCTTCAACGGCGGGCAGATTATGTTCCTTGCCTTCTGTATCGGTCACAACAATATGCATTCAATTCTCCGTTCGACTCTCTTCGTGATTGTTTAAGCGGCAGCGGATTCTTTAACACCTAGTTTGCCTTGCAGATCGCTACTGCTAGTCGTGTATTGGAAGCGATAGCGCCGATCTGGGTAGACATAAACAAAGGCCTTCTTCGCCATCAACGCCGCTTCATGGAAGCCCGACAAAATAAGCTTCATTTTGCCAGGATAGCTGTTGATATCACCGATTGCGAAAATGCGCGGCACATTCGTCTCAAAGCTTGCAGTTTCAACGGGGATGAGATTATCCTGCAGATTGATGCCAAAATTCGCAACCGGCCCAAGCTTCATTGTCAATCCATAAAAGGCCAACATGCTATCGCAAGCGTAGTCAGCAGCTACTGCATTATCCTCTTTAAGTGACACGGCTGAAAGCAACCCATCATCGCCCTTCACATCCAGCAATTGGGCAATCTTCAACGTAATTTTTCCTTCCGAAACCAGCGCTCGCATCTTTGCGACACTATCCGGCGCGGCACGAAAATCATCGCGGCGGTGCACGAGTGTAATTGATTTCGCGATGGGCTGGAGATTAAGCACCCAATCCAGTGCGCTATCGCCCCCGCCAGCGACAATTAAATTTTTATCGCGGAATTGCTCCCGCTTACGCACGGCATAGAACAACGATTTGCCTTCAAAGGCATCAATATTCTTTATTGGTGGTTTCTTGGGCACGAAGCTGCCCCCACCAGCGGCGATAACAATAATTTTCGCTTCGATTACGGTACCGCGATCCGTCGTCAAACGCCAGCGTTCGTCCGGCAATTTCTCTAAGCTCTCGGCCATCTGGCCAAAATGGAAGACGGGACCGAAGGGCTTGATTTGTTCCATCAACCGGTCGGTCAGTTCTTGCCCTGTGCAAACCGGCACAGCGGGAATGTCATAAATCGGTTTCTCAGGATATAGCTCGGCACACTGACCGCCAGGCCGGTCGAGAATATCAACCAAATGACATTTCAAATCATTGAGCCCAAGCTCAAAAACCGCGAACAGACCAACCGGCCCCGAGCCAACAATCACGACATCCGTTTGAATGGCTTGCCCCTGCGTATCCATCATATCTTATCCTTACTTGGACTCATTCCGTCATGATTTGGTTTTTTGCGATTTGCAGAAATTCTGCGAGCTTCTTACCAAGTTGTAGCGCCTGCGGGTCCAACCCCTTCGCCTGCATATCTTGCGTCAACTTGCGCAACACATCGTCAGAGCCGGCTTCGGTCATATCGGTTGCCACCAGGCTTTGGATGTAGGCTTTGGTTTGCTCCGGGTCCAAGCCCATAACACCGGCAGCCCAAGCCCCCGCCAGCTTAGTGCGTCGCGCCTCAACGCGGAACTTCAGCTCCTCGTCATGGGCAAACTTATTTTCGAAGGCGCTTTCGCGGTCTTGCATAGTGGTCATCGGTTACTCCAGCCTCATGGCGTTTGATGCGTTTCTGTTTAACCAAACAAGGGCTTGAATCAAGGGATTTTTTGTCAAAAAACTGCTTTCGTCACTATGGTTGCGCCAATGCGCCGCAACTGCTACTTTGTGAATCGGTAAAGGACAGGCCATTACCCAACCCAGAAACCCATGATTGCAATGAATTTTCGCCTCACGCGCCGCCGTAGAATCTACGAAGGTAAAGCCAAGGTGCTTTTTGAAGGCCCTGAGCCCGGTACGCTTGTGCAATATTTTAAGGATGATGCAACTGCGGGCAACGGCGCCAAAAAGGGCACGATAACCGGCAAGGGCGTCCTAAACAACCGCATCTCCGAGTTCCTGATGCTGAAGCTCGGCGAAATCGGCGTCCCAACACACTTCGTGCGCCGATTGAACATGCGTGAGCAACTAATTCGCCAGGTTGAAATAATTCCCATTGAAGTTGTCGTGCGCAATGTGGCTGCCGGTTCGCTCAGCCGCCGTTTTGGTATTCCGGACGGCACGACACTGCCACGCTCCATTGTAGAGTTTTATTATAAAAACGACCAACTTAACGACCCGATGGTCTCTGAAGAGCACATCACGGCATTCGGTTGGGCGGCACCGCAGGAACTCGACGAAATCATGGCGCTCTCGCTGCGGATCAATGACTATCTCTCTGGGCTCTTCCTGGGCATCGGGCTGCGCCTGGTCGATTTCAAAGTTGAATTCGGCAGGATTTGGGATAATGACG
>JAGOHT010000170.1 GCA_017996055.1 Alphaproteobacteria bacterium | reverse complement strand
GCGCGACCTTGGCGGCATATTCAGCTGGGCGAAACCGCAGGGGATGCAGCCTTTCCCAGCCAATACCCCTTTTTCCGGGCTGGCTTTACCCGCCGATGTCAGCGTCAGCCAGCAGCTCTTGGCCGATCCCGCTGGACTCAATGGTGATAGCAGCTGGGCGCTACTGAGCGACGGCACCCCGCTCGTGACTGGCGCGAAGCGCGGCCAGGGGCTCGTCGTGCTCTTTCATGTGCCCGCCAATCCGGGCTGGTCAAGTTTGCCGCTCTCTGGTCTCTTCGTACAAATGTTGCAACGCTTGGTCGCGCTCGCTGCGACCGGCAGCATCCAAAGCACCGGCCAAACCCCTTTGCCACCAGACATGGTGCTGGACGGATTTGGTCAGCTACAACCCGCTGACGCCGGTGCCGCCGCACTGACCCCGGACGAACAAACTGCTTATCGCCCCAGACCGGAACATCCGCCAGGCTATTATGGCCAGACCGTCGCGCGCCGCGCTTTTAATCTCGGCCAGGGACTTACTGATATTCTGCCCTTCCTGCCCGCAGATGGCCAGAAACCGGTAGTACAAGATAGCGCGCAGGAACTGCGTCCTTGGCTACTCGGCACAGCTCTGATGCTGTTGCTGGCGGATATGTTGCTCGCTCTCTTGCTGCGCGGGCTGCTACAAAAATTTTTGCGCTGGCGTTTGCCTGCGTTCATTTTGCTGGCGCTGCTCTTTAACCCGCTACCGGCCTGGGCTGAAACCAGCAGTGACACGCTCCTTAGCCAGAATATCTGGATTGGCTATATAACCAACGGTGCCACCAGCCGCAGCGATGTCGCCGAAGCCGGTCTCAAGAAACTCGCTGCACGGATGAAGCAGAAGACCGCGGTCGATCTCATTGATGTCTTGGCCGTCAACCTTGAACAGGACGACCTCACCCTAATTCCGTTCCTTTATTGGCCGCTCAGCGACCCGCCGCAACTCAGCGCCGCGGCGCAACAGAAACTGCAGGACTTTTTCGCGCATGGCGGCATGCTGCTGATTGATGTGACCAGCGACCCCGAACATAACCTGACGCTGCGCGACAGCGGCATACCCTTGCCGATGCTTGCTCCGGTCAAGGATGATCACCCGCTCTACCGCACCTTCTATTTGCTGCAGGACTGCCCAGGCCGTACCACCGATGACAGTTTCTGGAGCGAGCGCGATGTCGCCGGACGGCAAGATAACGTCCCCGCGCTCTTCATTGGCGACCGCGACTGGGCCAGCGCCTGGGCGGGCGCGTCCGGCGAGAGCCGCCAACGCGAGATGGCGATGCGCTGTGGGGTCAATTTGCTCATGTATGCGCTGACCGGCAATTACAAAATGGATCAGCTGCATGTCGACACGATTATGAAGCGGATGAATCGATGAGCGCACTGCAGGATCAGTTGGCGCTAACCAGCGCCCCGCTCCTTCCGCAAACCCTGCTTTACGGTGTTGGCGGCTTGATGCTGCTCGGAATAATCGCGCTATTTATAACGGGCGCGCGCGGCGCGGTCTGGCGTAGTCTGGCACTCACGCTGTTTTTCGCCCTGCTCTGCAACCCGGTTGCCGAACATGCTTTGCGCCGACCAGTGCCTGATGTCGCTTTCCTTGTGGTGGATGATAGCGCCAGCCAAAACCTGCCAGGCCGTCGCGCCCAAATCGAGCATGTCCTGCCAACCCTGCGCCAGCAGCTGAAAACCTTCGGCGACCTTGAGGTGCGCGAACTCCATATCCCTGGTCGCGACAGCACCAACCTCGCCGCCGCTCTGACCCAGGCAGCCAGTGAAATTCCAGCTGAGCGCCGCGCTGGCGCGATTCTGGTGACCGATGGTGCCATTCACGATCTCGCCGAGAACGACAAGGCAATGCAGCAGCTTGGCCCCGTCCATGCTCTGCTCACTGGCGATCCGAATGCCTTCGACCGTCGCCTGGTGCTGGAAGAAGTGCCGCATTACGGGCTGGTCGGCAAAAGCGTCAAAGTCAAGCTGCGCGTGGTGGATGAGCCGAACGATAAGGGCGTGACCACCCAGGTGATGTTGCAGGCATTGAACGGCGAAGACGGCATCTTCGACGCGCAAACCGGCAAATCCACTATTATCGAATTGCCGCTCGCCCATGCGGGCGACAATATTTTCACCGTAACCGCGCCTCCGCGCCCAGGCGAATTGACGCTCGCCAATAATCGCGCCGTCATCCGCGTTCAAGGCATCCGCGAAAAATTGCGCGTGCTTATGGTGAGCGGTGAGCCACATCCGGTCGAGCGCACTTGGCGCAATCTGCTACGCGCAGACCCCGCCGTCGAAATGGTGCATTTCACCATTCTACGCCCGCCCTACAAGCAGGACGGCACCCCACAGAATGAATTGTCCCTCATCGGTTTTCCGGTCGAGGAGCTCTTTCATGAAAAATTAAAAAGCTTTGATCTCGTTATCTTTGATCGTTTCCGCAAACAGGGCATGTTGCAGATGCCCTATTTCGAGAATATCGCTGACTATGTTGAGGAAGGTGGCGCGTTTCTCGATGCCAGCGGGGCATCTTTTGTCACACAACAAAGCCTGTTCCAGACACCACTTGCCCGCGTTCTGCCCAGCACGCCGGGGGCACGACTGCGCACCGAGCGTTATGTGCCGCAGGTTACGGCACGTGGCGCGCAGCATCCGGTCACACAGAAACTCGGCGATGCGGCACACTGGGGGCCCTGGTATCATCACACCGAATCGCGCGTCCGGCATGGCGATATTCTCATGACTGGCGTTGATGGTCTGCCGCTCCTCATCCTTGACCGCGTCGGCAAAGGCCGTATCGCGCAGCTGCACAGCGATAGTATGTGGCTCTGGGCGCATGGCCATGCCGGCGGAGGACCGGCGACAGAATTGCTGCGCCGCATTGCCCACTGGCTGATGAAAGAACCGGAGCTGGAAGAAGACCAGCTGCAGCTCAGCGTTAGCCCGGCGGGTGACGCCTACCAGATCCACATCTTACGGCCCGGCCCAGGCCCGGCGGATGACCAGGTGACCGTGATTGCGCCAGACGGCAGCAAACAACAGGTGCCGCTGGAAATGCAAAAAGACGGAGCCACGGCGACACTCAAAGTCGCGCTGGTCGGCGCCTATACGGTAACGCGAAACGAAAAAGACCAGATGATTGTCGTCGGCGATCCCAACGCGCCGGAAGCGCAGAATCTGCTGTCGGGGGATAAGCTGCTGCGCCCCTTGCTCCAAGCGACGGGCGGTGCCAGCTTCTGGCTTGCGCAGCACCCTGAGGGCGTCACGCTTACCCGTACGGAACTCCACGCCAGGCAATCCGGCAGTGACTGGCTGGGACTGCGCCGCAATGGGCAGAGCATCATCGTCGGTGGCCACGCCGAGGAACTTCTGCCGTCCTGGGCTTGGGTATTGTTGTTGGGCGCGACCATCATGCTGGGCTGGCGGCGCGAAGGCCGCTAACTGCGACTAATCCTGCCTTTTTACCGTCAGGTCGCGCACTTCAAAATTACACGGTGGGGCTCCTGCCCCATTGCCGGCTAACTGAATCCCCAGCTGAACAAAGGTAGAGCTTTCCACAAGTGTAGACACAGTCGTGGAAAAATCGCCGCGCGCCGTTGGTGATAAATTTTCCTGCCCGACGATTGTACCACCACCGCTTAGAGTGGTTAATACGATCTCCGGGTGGCAATCCGTCGCCACCATCGTTCCCGCCACCTGATAGCGGCCAGGCAGCAACGGCACGGTGAAGAAAATTTCTGCCGGAACCGCATCAGAACGCAACGCCCCAACTAGCCTGGTGCGGTTCTGTGTATCGGTCAGGCTACGCAGTGTCGTCTCGGCGCGAAGCACCACCCAATCTTGCGGCGGCGAGCCGGACGGGGCTGCCAGCGCCCGTAAGCGCGCAAGAAATGCGCTGCGTTCCATTGGTGTCCAGGGATGTTGCAAGCGCCAGATAGAAAGCGTCACGCCGTGTTCCAACTGATAGATGGCCATATCGCGCTGCCAGGCGGCGTTAAACGCGGCGTCTTCCGTCAGCAACGCAATCGCGCTGCCCATGACCTTTTGGCCTTCAGCAGCTAAATGATATTGTGGCGGCGTCGCCAACAGCAGCACGGTGGCCTGGCTCATCGCGTCGAGCGGCAACGGGTCGCGCCGGTCAATATCCGGCATGCTGACCAGCGGAATAAAATCGTTGTTGCCCAGGCTGCGCCGCCGCGCCATCACCGCCGCCATGAAAATATCTTGATTAAAGATGGGCGAAGAGGCGAGCACGGCTACGCGGTCATCCGCTCGCAGACTGCGGCTAAGATAACCCGCTAGGCCGGTGAGCGTGTCATAATCGCTACGAATGCGCGGCGAGCGGCTCTCCGCCGCCAGACCGTTGAACCATTGCCGGTCCGCCGTGATATTGGGTGCTTGAGCGGGCGCAGAGCCGTCAGCGCACCAGAAAGTCAGCAAGGCTTGCAAGGCCAGCAAGCTTGCGAAGCCATAAGCACAGCGCTTGCC
>JAGOHT010000169.1 GCA_017996055.1 Alphaproteobacteria bacterium | reverse complement strand
ACGGAGACTCGTCCCTTCTTGTCCAAACGATTGACGAAGTTCGAAAGGAACACCGCCACAGCCACCGCCCCGTTGTATCAAGTGGTTACCGAATATTGCACCATGCCGCTGCCAACGGGTGAGCGTGGGCAGACCCCAGTCCTGTCTGGGTTCATATGGGATATCATGGGACGATATGGGAAAGCAAGATAAATCCAGTGATTTCAGTGCATTAATGGATGCTTTGCTTGTGACATACAAACCCTAGTGAGGTGCTGCTAAAACAGCACAAAATGTTGCGCTACCGAAATGTGTATTGCTAATTAACGCCTAAATTCAGCTTTGTCGGGCGCATCTGTGGCAAGAATATTTCAGCGTAATCCTGCCATGATTGCAGCGCTGAATTGCCTGACCGACCATTCGCTCTAAGTTGATAGTTCTCATAAGAGGTTGTGTGCGACGTGGGTGCGGCAAAATGCGTGGCGCGCCGCAGGATTTGTTAATTTGGGGCGTATATGGTGAGGGCGGTTTTTGCGTGCCTAAGTCATTAGGAAAGACGATGGAACAAGATTCGACAAGACCGCGCTGGCGGCTGAAACATTTCGTCTTGTTGGTGCTCATTCTGGCAGGTCTGGGGTCGGCCGGGCGCTACTTTTTCTTTGTGCCGAGCGTTACCGTTACGCATCTCACGCGTGGGCAGGCAGTCACGGCGGTCTATGCCAGCGGCACGGTCGAGCCGATTGTGCTGATGAGGATCGCGCCAAAGCTGATGGGGCGGCTGGCGGAGCTGACAGCTGATGAGGCGGTGCAGGTCAAGGCTGGTCAAGTGCTTGCCAGACTGGATGACCAGGAGTTGCGCGCGAACCTGGCGCAACTTGAGGCGCGTCTCGATCTGGCAAAGCGGGAAGCGGAGCGGGCGAACACCTTGCTAGCGCGCCATACAGGTACCGTGCAGGAGCGCGACAAAGCACAGAGTGCGCTGCAGGAAGTGCAGGCCGCTTGGACGATGGCGGATAAGCAACGCAGTGAATATACTCTGGTCGCGCCTGCCGATGGGCTGATAATCCGTCGCGATGGCGAAGTGGGCGAACTTATCTCCGCCAATCAGGCGATCTTTTATCTTGCAGCCTGCGCGTTGGACGCCTGTGGCAAGGCTTTGCGGATTACGGCCAATGTGGATGAAGAAGATATTGCGCTGGTGCGGTCGGGGCAGAAGGTGCTCATTCGTGCCGATGCCTTTCCCCAGCAAAGCTTTGAGGGCAAGGTAGAAACCGTTACGCCCAAGGGGGATGCGACCGAGCGCAATTTCCGTGTACGCATTGCGCTGGCACCGGATTTGCCGTTGCGTATTGGTATGTCCACCGAGATCAATATCATTATCGGGGTGCAGGACGATGCCTGGCTCTTGCCCGCGAGTGCGGTGCGTGAAGGCAAGGTCTGGCTACTGCGTGATGGCCGCCTGGAGCAAGTAAAGGTCGAAGTAGGTCCGACCAATTCCGACAAAATTGCTATCAAGAAGGGTCTCATGCCAGATGATGTGGTCGTCGTCGCGCCTGAAGAAAACTTTAAGGCAGGACAAAAACGCCGTGCGCAACCGGCGGACAAGAAGGTCTAATGGCCAGTGTCACGCTGCATATCGCGCTTACCCATCTGCTGAGCCGCAAGCGTCAGACGGCTGTGTCGCTGATGGGCATTGTGCTGGGAGTGGGGTTCTTTCTCGGCGTCTCATCCTTGATGCAGGGGTCGGAGAAAGACTTCATCAAGCGGCTGGTTGATAACTCGCCGCATATCACGCTCAAAGATGAATACCGCACCGCACCAAGTCAACCGGTACTTGCGGCCTTTCCGGAGGCTGCGGTCACCTTGCGTCATGTCAAACCGAAGGACGAGAAGCGCGGGATTCGCAATTATAAAGAGAAACTAGCGCGGCTGGCCGATTTGCCCGCGACGCGCTCCGCCGCCGTGCTGAGCGGTGCTGTGACTGTGAGTTATGCTGGCCGTGATCGTGGCAGCAGCATTACCGGCTTGGTGCCGGAGCAGATGCGCGGCGTGAGTACGATCGAGTCGCTGATGACAGTTGGTAATCTCGATTCTCTGACTGCCAATGCGGACGGTATCATCATCGGCGTTGCGCTTGCCGAGAAGTTCGATTTGCAACTCGGCAATAGCCTGACAGTTGCCGCACCGAACGGCGCTGTCAAGCTGATGAAAGTCGTCGGCCTCTTTAAATCTGGCAATAAAGGCTATGATGAAGGGCAAACCTTTGCCCTACTCAAGAAGGTGCAGGCCCTGCTGGATAAGCCCAACGTTGCTAATCGGTTCATCTTGAAGCTCGAAGATCCCTATCTCGCCAGCGCCATCGCGCGGGTGGTGGAGGCCCGCGCGGGTTATCTCGCCGAATCTTGGCAGGAGGCGAGCGCCGATATAATGGGCACGCTCGCTATACGTAATACCATTATGTATAGCGTAGTTAGCGCCATTCTTATCGTCGCGGCCTTCGGCATCTACAACATTATCTCCACCATCGTGATGGAGAAGACCCGTGATATCGCTATTCTGAAGTCGATGGGGTTTCATGCCGAAGATATTGAGCGGATTTTCCTGATACAGGGCCTCTTGCTCGGGCTTATCGGCAGCGTCTTCGGCAGCGCGCTGGGAGCGGGTATCATTCATGGCGTGAGCAAGATTATGATTAAAACGCCCTTTAACAGCGATCCGCTACCGATGCCGGTTGATTGGGGTTGGCAGCAGTTTGCGATTGCCTGTGCCTTTGCCATGCTGGCATCGGTGCTGGCGGCCTATTTGCCCGCGCGCAAGGCTGGGATGGTGCAGCCAGTCGCGATTTTGCGTGGAGCCGCCTAATGGTAAGTGCAGCTCTGCCGGTTCTGCTGCGCACCGAGCATGTCACACGCACTTTGCCAGGCGTGGTGGTGACGACTTTGGTTGAGGACATCAATATCACGATCGGGCGTGGGGAATTTGTCGCCATCACTGGCCCGTCGGGTTCTGGTAAATCATCGCTACTTTATCTGCTCAGCCTCCTCGATAAGCCGACGAGCGGGCGCATTCTGGTCGATGGCGAGGATTTGACCGATATTCCGGAGGATGACCTTGCCAATATTCGGTTGCGTAAATTGGGCTTTGTCTTCCAGTTCCATTTCCTCCTGCCCGAATTCACGGCGCTGGAGAATGTCATGCTGCCGATGCAGAAGCTGGGGCGCTTGCCGACAGCGGCCTGTGAACGGCGCGCAGCCGAACTGCTCGATTCACTCGGGCTGGCCGACCATAGGCACAAGATGCCGGATCAGGTTTCCGGTGGTCAGCGTCAGCGCATCGCCATTGCGCGGGCGCTCGCCAATGACCCGTTGATGATATTGGCCGATGAACCCACCGGCAATCTTGACACGAAGAGCAGCGCCAATGTCCGCGAGATATTTAGTCGCCTGGTGCATGAGATGGGAAAGACGGTGATTAGTGTTACTCATGAGCCGACTTTTGCCGCCGCTGCCGACCGGCGCATCCAC
Organism: Alphaproteobacteria bacterium; assembly: GCA_017996055.1. Lineage (GTDB taxonomy): Bacteria > Pseudomonadota > Alphaproteobacteria > UBA9219 > RFNS01 > JAGOHT01. Next base: position 1,025 of record JAGOHT010000169.1, on the reverse strand, counting down.
CTGGTCGATGGACATGTTGTGAACGTTCCGGAATAGTTTGTTGAAATTAAAGAGTTTTTTGCTCTTTAGCCGTCGCGGCTTTTGGGCTAGGTTGGCTCCCTGCTTTGCAAAATTCGCCAATAGGTCAATCTCTCATGGATAATTCCGCCAATTCTTCGTCTTCGAACGCTGCCAATAATAACGCGGCGGGCGGTATCGGGGAAATGCTGCGTACGCTGATTTTCGCGGGAATCATCGCCTTCGGCATTCGCACCTTCGCGTTTGAGCCCTTTAATATCCCGTCAGGCTCGATGATGCCCGGCTTGCAGATCGGCGACTTTCTCTTTGTTTCCAAATATACTTATGGCTATAGCAGCAAATCAGCCACCTTCGGTGTTTTGCCCATCGAAGGTCGTATTGGCGGGAAACTGCCGGAACGTGGCGATGTGATTGTTTTTAAGCCCACGCCGAACCCCAGCATGGATTTTATCAAGCGTCTCGTCGGGGTGCCTGGCGATGTGATTGAAGTAAAATCGGGCGTCCTCATCATCAATGGCAAGGCGATTGAGCGTGAGCGGCTTGGCCCTGTGATGTTTGAGGACCGCACCGGTCAGCCGATGCACAAGGCGACGGAATATCGCGAGACAATGGCGCCCGGCGTCAATTACGTGATTTATCAGGAATATGACAACGGCCCGCTGGATAATTTCGGGCCGACGACCGTGCCGCCCGAGCATTACTTTTTCATGGGCGACAACCGCAATAACTCATCCGACAGCCGGACGAATGTCGTCGGCTTTGTGCCGAAGGAAAATATCGTCGGCAAGGCGCAATTCGTCTGGTTCTCGCTCGATAAGGACGCGCATTTCTGGGAATTCTGGAAATGGCCATACGCTATTCGCTGGGATCGTATGTTCCGGTTTATTCACTAGGGCATGATGGCAGAGACCAAACCAAGCGAACAAGACTGGCAGGTTTTCGCCGAACGCCTGGGCCACAGCTTTAAGCAAAAAAGCCTGTTGCAGGGTGCTTTGACGTATCCGTCG
>JAGOHT010000168.1 GCA_017996055.1 Alphaproteobacteria bacterium | reverse complement strand
CCATAATACGGTCAATGCGGATGCTTTGCCCGCGCTCATCAACGCGGTGTATCAGAGCTTGTCGCATGTTGGCCAGCCACTGCCTGCTGTTGAAAAAAAGCGGCCTGAACCGGCGGTGTCGCCGCGCCGCTCGATTTTCCCGGAATACATCATCTGTCTTGAAGACGGGAAGAAGCTGAAGATGCTGAAGCGGCATCTGAAAACAGCCTACAAGATGACGCCGGAGCAATATCGCGAGCGCTGGAATCTGCCGCCGGATTATCCGATGGTCGCCCCCAATTATGCCCGCCAGCGCAGCAAGCTGGCTAAGCAGATTGGTTTGGGCACCAAGCCGCGTAAAGGGGCGAAGGAAAAGGCCGTTTAAAAACCTTACAATAAGTCGTTAACCTTTCCAGGCTCGCCATAACTTCTGTTTGAGGTGCTGCGGGCGGAGTGCTAAGACGTGTGCGCAACGCACCGCCGGGGAAGCGCGAGATTCAATGACGACCGTGACCGATAATGAGAACAGCTCGGAAATGCGCCTCGGCACGCTGGAAGTGCGGCTGGCGCGGGAAGAGGCTGAGATTAAAGCGGCGCAGTTGCTGCGCTATCGCGTCTTTTATGAAGAAATGCAAGCGGTTGCCAGCCCTGAGATTGCCGCGGCACGGCGTGATTTCGATGCGCTGGATGATTATTGCGACCATCTGCTGGTGCTCGATACGGCCTTGCCCGAGGCGGAGCGGATTGTTGGCACTTACCGGCTGATTCGCCGCAGCGCGGCCAAACGTTTCGGCAAGTTCTATTCCAGCGACGAATATGACATTAGCTGCCTCATCAATTTTCCCGGTGAAGTGCTGGAGTTGGGGCGGTCCTGCGTCGCCGCCGATTACCGCACCCGCTCGACCATGCAGCTGTTGTGGAACGGTCTCGCTGCCTATGTTTTCCAGCACGATATTGCGCTGATGTTCGGCTGTGCCAGCCTACCGGGCTGTGACCCGCAGGTGCATAAGGAAGCGCTGAGCTATCTTTATTATCACCATCTCGCTCCGCCTGGGCTGCGGCCGAAGGCGCTCCCGGAGCGCTATGTCGATATGCGCCTGATGCCGCCCGAGAGCGTCAGTGCCGAAGGCGGTATTGAGAAGGTGAAGGTCGATCCGCGCCTGGGGGGCAGTAATCTGCCGCCACTAATCAAGGGCTATTTGCGTGTCGGCGCTTATGTCGGCGATGGGGCGGTCATTGACCACCAGTTCAATACGACGGATGTGTGCATCATCGTCAAGACCGACCTGATGGCCGACCGCTACATGAAGCATTTCGAGCGGCGCAGTCGCGGCAGCACGGTCTAAGATGCAGGTCTCTTACGGCACTCATTATGGTTCGTGGCTACGCGGCGCGGTCAAGCTGATGCTGTTGGCGGGCTGGATTAGCCTGGTCTTTCTGTTCCAGCCGCTCATCGTCTTGTGCAGCCGGCGATTCTATTTCCGCTCGGCGCGATTTGTCCATGCGACGGTGAGTAAAATTATCGGGCTGCAAGTGATGACGCGTGGCACACCCTGCCTGACCGAGCCGACGCTTTATGTCGCCAATCATTCTTCCTATCTCGATATCCCGGCACTCGGCTCCATCGTCCTGGGTTCCTTCATTGCCAAGGGCGAGATTGAGCGCTGGCCGGTCTTCGGCGCGCTGTGCAAGCTTCAGGACACGGTTTTCATCAAGCGCCAGGCGACACAAGCCGGTGTGCAGCGTGATGTTTTGCGCGAAAAGCTGGAGCAGGGGCGCAGCCTGATTATTTTCGCTGAAGGCACCTCGACTGATGGCTGCCATATCCTGCCCTTTAAGAGCAGCCTGTTCGCCACGGTGCAGAAGCCGCTGCCGAGCGGCAAGCCAATCATGATTCAGCCGATTTCCATTACGGCGGTGACGTTGGACGGTCTGCCGATGGGGCGCACCTTGCGCCCGCTCTATGCCTGGTATGGTGATATGACGCTCGGTGGTCATGGCTGGCCGATGCTGAAGCTCGGCAAGATGGGCGTGATGATTGAGTTCCATGAACCGGTCGCCAGCACGGCTTTCCCTGACCGCAAGGCGCTGGCGCATTATTGCGATGAACAGGTGCAGGCTGGCGTCGTGCGCGCTTTGCTGGGGCGCGATAAGCCTGCCATCCAACTGCCGCCCCCTGCCGCGCCGCGTGCCTTGCCGCAAGAGGCAGGCGCATGAAAGAGGCCACAACCAATACGAACCAGCCCAAGCGCGTGCATGTCAAAAGCTGGGGCTGCCAGATGAATGTCTATGACAGCCAACGCATGGTCGATCTACTGGCGCCGTTAGGCTATGCGCCGGTGGATGAGGCGGCGGGGGCAGACCTCGTTATTCTCAATACGTGCCATATTCGCGAAAAGGCGACCGAGAAGCTGTTCTCCGAACTGGGGCGTTTGCAGGAAACGCGTCAGGAGCGCGCTGCGCAGGGTTCGGAGATGCTCATCGCCGTCGCGGGTTGCGTCGCCCAGGCCGAGGGGCCGGAAATTCAGCGGCGTGCGCCCTATGTCAGCATGGTCTTCGGGCCGCAGACTTATCACCAGTTGCCAGAGATGATTGCCAAAATCGCGCGCGGCGCCGGTCAGGTTCTAAACACAGATTTTCCGACCGAGAACAAGTTCGACAACCTGCCTGCTGAAACGGTGGCGCGGAACGCCAGCGCGTTCCTCTCGGTGCAGGAAGGCTGCGATAAATTCTGCAGCTTCTGCGTCGTGCCCTATACGCGCGGTGCGGAATATTCGCGCCCCGTCGCTGCCGTCGTTGCGGAGGCCGAACGGTTGATTGCGGCGGGCGCGGTCGAGCTCACGCTATTGGGGCAGAATGTCAACGCCTATCATGGGCAAGGTGCTGACGGTACGAGCTGGACCTTGGCGCGGATCTGCGCGGCGCTCTCCGAACTGCCTGGGCTACAACGGCTGCGTTACACGACTTCGCATCCGCTGGAGATGACGGATGATCTCATCGCCGCCCATCGTGACTTGCCTGTCCTGATGCCATTTCTGCATCTGCCAGTGCAGAGCGGGTCAGACAAAATCCTGACTGCGATGAACCGCCGTCACACGGCGGATGCCTATCGCCGTATCATCGATAAGCTGCGCGCTGCTTGTCCGCAGATTGGCTTGTCCTCGGATTTCATCGTTGGCTTTCCGGGAGAGACGGATGCGGATTTCGCGGCGACGCTGCAACTCATCAAGGATGTCGGCTATGCACAGGCCTACTCGTTCAAATATAGCCGCCGACCGGGCACGCCGGCCGCGGCTATGCCAGGGCAATTGACGGAAGCGGTGAAGGAAGCACGGCTTGCTGAACTGCAGACTCTGCTGCTGACGCAGCAGCAGGCGTTCAATCACCAGTCGGTTGGCCAGACCTTGCCGATTCTTTTTGATCGGGTAAGCAAATATCCAGGCCAGCTGATTGGCCGCAGCCCGTATATGCAGGCGGTGCATGCCGAGGTGCCTACCGAGGCTTTTGGCAAGATTATTCCGGTTCAAATCACTAGTGTCGGCAATATAAGCCTGGGTGGCGTGGTCGCTTAACCCTCTTGATTAACTGGCGGGCCGGCAAACAGGCGGCGGAATCATTTGCTTGCAATCGGCATTTCCGGCATCTTGAGCGGGTTGTTTTAGGCCATTTGAGTTGTATCGATGGACGCCGTGTTCGCGCCACCCACCGCTGCCCTACTGGAAAAGCCGGATGCGGCGCGCTTTCAGGGCATGAAACTGACACTCCGTTCTGCGTTTTGTGTTCCGAATGACCAGGGGCGTCCCCAACCATTGCACCCATATTATGCGCCGGAAGTCGTCCAGGCGGCCTTGCAGGATTTTCGGCGTGAAGCGACGGAACACCTCTTCCCTTTCGCGCGCCACCGTCTTGTGCCTGGGCAAGTAGCCTCCACCGCGGCGGCGAAACGCGCTGTTGCCGGTCACGATTTAGTCGCCACCTTTATCATGCCGCCGCGTTATGGGGGCACGCTGCATCATCGCAATATGGCGCTGATGACGGCCAAGGATGCCGCGGCCTATGAGCAAATGCTCGACGGGCAGGTGCAGGTGGCAAAAGCGCTGCAGGGGCGTGGTGCAACACAGCATGTGCAGGTGCTAGCCTTGCCGGAGATGAGCGGCAAGGATTTCGAGCTTTTTGTCCTGCCGCAGCAGAATGGTAGGCTGGTGCTGCCTTTGCAGAGTGGTGCGCAGCTTTTTCTGGACAGAAAACCGGGCAAGAGCCAACAGGCTGCGCGACGCAAAGCCTTTCGCGCGGCCTCCGCTGAAGCGGCAACGCGGCTGCAGACGACGCGCGCGCAACGCCGCGAAACTAACCAGAAGCTGCGGCTGGCCTTGCTTAATCCAGGATCAGTGCGTCATGAGCTTTGACGGATCCGGATATGGTACCGATCTTGCCGCGCAAGTCCATACTCTGGTGGGGCGTGAAGCAGCTGGGTTAGTGGAAAAAGCCTTCTATTCAGGCGGGCTCAATCATGTCTCCGGACGTGCGCTGACCTTCGCGCATGTGCCAGCTGCCGATATTCTTAAAGC
>JAGOHT010000167.1 GCA_017996055.1 Alphaproteobacteria bacterium | reverse complement strand
GGATTATTTTGGCTGATGAAATTAGCCCCGATAATTGCCGCCTCTGGGATACCAAGACCAACGAAAAGCTCGACAAAGACCGCTTCCGCCAGGATCTCGGCAAGGTCGAGGAAGCTTATCAGGAAGTCGCACGTCGTCTCGGCATCATGCCGGAGCATGGCCAAGGCGAGAAAATGAAAGATAAGGATCAGGAAGGCGAAGCATGAAAGTACGCGTTGATATTAATTTGAAAGATGGCGTTTTAGACCCTCAGGGCAAGGCAGTGGCTCATGCGCTGCAAAATCTAGGCTTTGCAGGCGTGCAGGATGTTCGCGTCGGCAAGACAATTGAGCTTGATTTAGGCAGCACCGATGCCGCGCAAGCTCAGGTACAAGCGAAAGCTATGGCAGAACAGTTGCTCGCGAACCAGGTTATCGAAAACTATCGTATCAATCTCGTTTAAGCTTCTACGGTGTGCTGACCATGCTCGCTATAGCCCCTTTATTTGCCCGCTGTTTGGCGATTATCGCTATCTTCGTTGGCTTTAGCTTACCGGCGCAGGCTGAGCGCGAATCCTATTATGCTCCGCCCACTCAGGTTTTAGCTGGCATATTGCTGGGCTATAGTGATGCCTTTAACCAGGATTATATCAACCTGAACCAAAATCCCATGGCGCGGTTTACGTCCGCAACAGCGGGTTTCCATTTCAATCGCGACAAAAATGCGATCTCGAATTTTCGCGCCTCGATAACGGCCGGCAGTATTACATCGCCTGATAAAGATTATACCTGGATCCTAATCAGCCAGTCTGGACTTGATATCAGCCAGTATGAAGAGATCGTCGTTTTTAGTACGCAGGCGGTTCCCTTCGACAAGGACAGTAAAGCTACGATTGATGGATTCATGACACTTCGCGGTATCACCGCCCCCGTAAAAATTGAGGCAAAGCTAAATTATATTCAAGATACGAATATATTATCAGGGAGCGTTCTAGGGGAGAAAGCTGCCATTGGCCTCTCCCTCGCCGTGAACTTTAGGTGCGGTGAGTTCGGCATGTCGCCCGTGGACAACAACGGAAAATCACGCGGTGATGTTGCCAGCCTCAAGCTGGAAATGCGCGCGATTAAGCAGTAGCGCGCACTGGCGGCATCGTCTCTATCTGCGCTCCAGCATCCCGCATCAAGGTAGCAAACGCTGGAAAACTGGTCTCGATAAAGCTGCCATCATCAATCGTGATTGGCTGCTCAGTTGCCAGACCTAAAACGAGAAAGCTCATGGCAATTCGGTGATCCATCGCTGTTGCAATCAGACAACCACCTCGCGGCGGTTGGCCGTTGCCGCTCACAATTAGGTCGTCGCCATCAATAGTGACATCTGCACCCGCTGCGCGTAGTCCGTCCGCGACCATCGCGAGACGGTCACTTTCCTTGACACGCAACTCGCCCAGGCCACGCATCCGCGTCGTGCCATTAGCGCAAGCCGCCGCCATCGCTAAAATCGGATATTCATCAATCATGCTTGGCGCGCGTTCCGCTGGCACATCAACTGCCCTTAAAGTGCCATAACGCACCGTCAGCGTGGCGCGCGCTTCGCCTGCCGCAGGCGTCGGTGTCACGGTGATATCCGCACCCATTTCCTGCAAGGTCGTCAGCAGGCCGGTGCGGCGTGGGTTCATGCCCACATCCTTCAGCACCAGTTCAGACCTCGGGCAAAGCAACGCCGCGACCATCGGGAAAGCGGCTGAACTGGGATCAGCGGGCACAAATACCTCCTGCCCCTTCAATTGCGCCGGGCCATGCAAGGTAATCCGCTGCGCGCCATCAGTCTCCGTCCACAGGTCGATTGAAGCACCAAACTGCTTCAACATGATTTCAGAATGATCGCGCGTCGGGGTGGGCTCAATCACCACAGTATCGCCTTTGGCATTCAGTCCCGCGAGCAGAATGGCAGACTTCACCTGCGCGGAAGCAACCGGCAAGCGATAGACAATGGGCTTGGCGTTGCCAGTACCCATCATGGTCAGTGGCAGCTTGCCGCCATCGCGGCTGATGAAATTCGCCCCCATCTGGACGAGCGGCTCCATCACCCGCCCCATCGGGCGCTTGCGCAGGCTCGCATCGCCATCAAAGGCGGTCGTAATGCCCTGCGAAGCCAACAGCCCCATAAGCAGACGGGTCGAAGTGCCACTATTCCCCATTTCCAGCGTATCGGCGGGCTCCTTGAAGTTCCCGACGCCGCAACCCTCCACCTCCCAAGTACCACCAGGATGCTTGGTGACCTTGGCGCCCAAAGCCCGCATCGCCGCCGCCGTGTGCAGCACATCCTCGCCTTCTAGTAGGCCATGAATATCGGTCCTGCCGCTTGCCACAGCACCAAACATCAATGAACGGTGGGAGATGCTTTTGTCACCTGGCGGGGTTATGGTCGCTCGCAAATTCTGGCTTTTACGAGAAATCATAGGGTTAAGGGATTTGGCGGCGGTCATGAGGCAATGTCCAATGTTTGTCTTACTGGGCGCACTATGCCGTGTGGTAGCCAGGGCTGGCAAGGGACTCCTCACCGTATTCAACCACGAAAAAATCCGCTAAACCCTTTGACTCCGTTGCTCTTTCATGGCAAATGACCCCGCCTGTGGCCAAAGACCTCTGGAATCAGCTGGTTGCGGCAGGCACAAGCAAAAAACAAGACTCTGGACACCAATGTTGGAGACTTTAGAGTGACGAAACCGGAATGGGGTTTGAAGCGAGTTTGCCCGAGCTGCAACACGCGTTATTACGACATGAAGAAGAATCCCCCGGTGTGCCCGAATTGCCAGACGGTTTTCGACCCCGAGTCTGTTGTGAAGGTTCGACGTCGCGCTGCCTCCGCCGAGGAAAAGCGCAAAGCTGCCGCACCCGTCGAGACTACCCCCGATGATATCGAAGATATCGCCCCGATTGAAGGCGATGGCGAAGAAGCGGTGATCGAAGATGCCGAAGAGCTGGGCGACGAAGACACCGAGCTCGAAGAAGTCGTCGAGCTGGAAGACGACGCGACCGATACCGAGCGCTAACCAGTAGCGATAAGGAAGGTTGCATGCGTATCACCTTCCTTTGTCCACCCGCCGAAAAGCTTAACGGCGGCATCAAGTATATTTTTCGCATGGCGGAGGCACTGCAGGCCGACGGCTTTAATGCAGTCGTTGCCGAGCAGCATAGCAAACATCCGGAGTGGTTCACGAGCGGGGCGAAAATCGTCGGCTATGACACGCTCACACCGCGTACTGGTGAAATCCTAGTGCTGCCGGAAGACCAGCCGGAATTATTGCGTACATTAGCGGAATGGCCACAACGCAAAGTAGTCTATTGTCAAAACCATTTTTATGCCGCCATAGGCGCGCTGGGTAGCGCTAGCTATGCCGATTTCGGCGTCAGCGCCATCCTCTGCGGCAGCGTGACCATCCAGCGCTATTGTGCCGATCGTCATGCCGGTCTGCCCTCCCATCTAGTGCCTTGCGCTATCGATACGCATCGCTTCAAGCCTGCGGCGGCCAAAACGCCGGAAATCGTGCTCATCCCGCGCAAGCGGGTGGTGGAGGCGGTGTATTTACAGGATATGTTCCGGCACCGTTATCCGCAGTGGGCGCAAATTAGCTGGCAACCAGTGCTGAACCTGCCAGAAACAGCCTTGGCCGAGCGCCTGGGGCAGGCTGCGGTGTTCCTGGGGCTCTCGCGGCTCGATGGCTTCGGCCTCACACCACTGGAGGCGATGGCGGCGGGCTGCGTCGTCGCTGGCTTTACCGGCATCGGCGGGCAGGAATATGCCACGGCACAAAACGGCTTTTGGGCGGCGGAGGATGATTTTCCCGCCTGCCTGGAGGCTTTGGATGCCGCGCTCACGCTCTGGCAGACCGGCGGCGCGCCCCTCGCCGCTTATCAGGCGAATGCCCAAGCGATGGTGGCGCGCTATACGCCAGAGGCTTTCGCCGCAGCATCCCGCACAGCCTGGACCAGCATTCTTTACGCTTAAGGCGGCAAAGCGCGCCACCCGGCAAAAGGCTGAATCGGCGTCATTTTTAAGTTTGCAGTCTGGTAAAACCGCGCTATATAACGCGCCTTCGGTCTGCCGAAGGCCGTGGGGCTGTAGCTCAGCTGGGAGAGCGCTACAATGGCATTGTAGAGGTCGTGAGTTCGATCCTCATCAGCTCCACCAATCCTCTCTGAATCTGGGCACCTGGTTTAGCCCTTCAATTTGACCGTTTGCGGCCACCAAGCTGGCGAGTGCCGCGCTGTCGCCCTTCAGGGTTACAACCTCGTCCTTGATCATTATTTCGCGTACGGAGGCCTTGAGATAGGCTTTGGCATAGGGCGAAGCCATGACCATGCGCTTGCTCATGATATTGGCCGTGGCCTGTATCTTCTGCGGCGTGATGGTCTGCAGCGGTGATTGCTGCTGCCGCTTCACGGCGGCGATTTCAGCCAGTGCCGTCTCTTTTGTCCGCTTATGGGCCTGCTTCCGCTCTTTAAGCTCGGCATCCAACTCAATCAGCCCCTTCTCTATCGCCTCGTACAGGCGTGACAGCGCTTGCTC
>JAGOHT010000027.1 GCA_017996055.1 Alphaproteobacteria bacterium | reverse complement strand
ACCAGCGTCGTATCCTGCCAGAGCGCGGGTAGAGTCGCCCGCACCTGCCCCAGGGGCACGGCTTGGCGCAGGCCGGGGGCGACCCGTTCAAGTACCTCGTGCGGCTGGATGCCGAGTGGAGCCAGGCTAAGGCCGCTCTGCGCATCCGCTGCTAGTGTAATCTGAAAACGATTGTCCCAGACCCGAGTCTCCCCCGGTGCCAGCGGTGCATTATCCGTCACTGCTGCCAGTTCACGGACGATGCGGCAGACGCCATCATAAGCGCGGATGGCGCAGCCATGCAGCGTCCGTTGCGCCAGATGGGGCTGCAGCAAAGCCGCGTCAAGCTCTTGCACTGCCTGGTGTCGCGGCGGCGGATGCGCCCCACCGATTTGAGTGAGCACCAGACGCAGGACACGCAGACGAATTTCGGCAGGCTCCTGCGCGAAGCGCGGCAGATTGATTTCGGCATAACCAGCGGGTTGCCAGAAAACGGCCTGCGCCAGCAGCCGGTTGGCATAACAATCGAGCGCATCGCTGGCAAGCGCAGCACGCGCGGCGAGATCGGCGAGACGCTCTGCCGTCAACCCTTCGGCAGCCAGCACATCCGCCGCCGCGCGCAAACGTCCGCGCGCATAAGCGGTCTTGGCATTGGATGGATCGACGACATAGGGTTGGTTCGCTGCCGCACAGGTGGCGATGAGTCGGGCTTTCGGCACGCCCAAAAAAGGCCGCAACAAAGCAATATCCCACTGGTCACTCACCGGTCGCATCGCCGCCAGCCCATCAATGCCGGAACCCTTGGCGAAGCGCAGCAGAACGGTTTCCGCCTGATCCTCCAGCTGATGACCGAGCGCCAGCGCCTTGATGCTGCGTGCGCGACAGGAAGCGGCCAGCAAATCATAGCGCGCCTGACGCGCCTGCTGCTGCACGGCGCTGACCAGCGGCGGGTGTTCCCAGAGCAAAATATGATGTTCGATACCTAGCCGCTGCAACCAGCGCTGCACCTGTGTCGCCTCCGCCGCCGATTCGGCACGCAAGGCATGATCAAGGGTAAAAGCGATCAGCCGCACGCCCGCCTGCGGCGCCCAGGCAGCGGCACACAATGCTAGCGCCATGCTGTCGGGCCCACCCGATACAGCAAGCGCTAGCGCATCGCCCACCCAGCCCAGCTGGTGCATGGCAGTGGCAAATTCCGCGCCGGTGAGCGGCGCAGCGCTGGAAGGAATGGTCGCTGCCGTGGACTTCATCACGCTTTGCTGGCTGCCGACGCGCTGGCCGCTGAGGGCAAGGCTGGCAGGGTTGCGGCGGTTTGGCTGCGGATATGCGTTTGCAGTTTACCAAAAGCCTTCGCCTCAATCTGCCGCACCCGTTCGCGGCTGATTTGATATTCCTGTGCCAAATCTTCGAGCGTCGCGGGCGGATAAGTCATGCGGCGGCGCGCGATGATGGCGCGTTCACGCGCATTAAGGCAAGCGAGGGCTCCCTGCAGCATTTTCTGCCGTTCGGTGAGTTCTTCGCTGTCGCCCAGCTTAGTTTCCTGATTATCGCGCTCATCAACCAGCCAGTCCTGCCACTCGCTGTCACCATCGGCGCGCACCAGCGCATTCAGCGAATGGTCTGGCCCGCTCAAGCGCTGCTCCATATTGACGACTTCCTGCTCCGCGACATTAAGCTGTTGCGCGATTTTCTGGATCTGCGCTGGAGTCAGCTGGCCTTCGTCGATCTTCTGCAAATCTTTCTTCATCCTGCGCAGATTGAAGAAGAGTCGTTTTTGTGCCGCAGTCGTGCCGATTTTCACCAGCGACCAGGAGTGCAAAATATATTCCTGGATCGACGCCTTAATCCACCACATGGCATAAGTGGAGAGGCGAAAGCCTTTTTCCGGGTCGAAGCGCTTCACCGCCTGCATTAACCCGATATTGCCCTCGGCAATCAAATCGGCGACCGGCAGACCATAGCCACGATAGCCCATGGCGATTTTAGCGACCAGACGCAGATGGGAGGTTACGAGCCGATGGGCAGCCTGCAAGTCCCCCTGCGACCGCCATGCCTTGGCGTAGGTGTATTCCTCGTCGGCATGGAGCATGGGAAACTTCTTGATCGCTTCCATGTAGAAAGCGAGGCTACCCTCATTGCTCAAGACCGGCAGATTGGCGCCAAGATTAGTCACAGACCTGTCCTCACAACACGCCCCCGCCCAGTTTGGCAGCGCGGTGTCTTATATGGGGCGCTTAGTATAAGCCTGCAACTCGCCCTGCAACATGATTAAATCAGGCGGCAGCAAGCTTTTGAATTCCATAGCTTTTCCGCTTGCTGGGTGGATGAGTTTCAAGGCCGCTGCATGCAGCGCCTGTCGCGGAAATCCGCGCAAGAGCTTGATGAATGGGTCGGTGCCACGCCGCGCCCGACCATAGAGCGGGTCGCCGATTACCGCATGACCGAGATGCGCCAGGTGCACCCTTATCTGATGCGTCCGCCCCGTCGCCAGCTGGCATACCACGCGCGCGGCCTGTGTACCATAGGCCTCGGCCACTTCGTAGTGAGTTAGCGCCGCTTTACTACCGCTGGCCCCCTCTGACCGCACCGCCATTTTCTGACGATGCGACGGGTCGCGACCAAGCGGGGCATCGAGTGAACCGCGCTTCGGCTGCGGCAGTCCCCAGACAAAAGCCTGATAGGTGCGGCTTAAACTGCGGTCGGCAAACTGCGCGGCCAACACATGATGGGCGCGGTCATGCTTCGCCACCACCAGGAGACCGCTGGTATCTTTATCGAGCCGATGGACAATACCCGGCCGCGCCACGCCGCCAATGCCGCTCAGGCTCGCGCCGCAATGCGCCAGCAGCGCATTGACGAGTGTCTTGTCATAGTGCCCCGCTGCAGGATGCACGACTAGGCCGGGCGGCTTATCGACAATTAGTAAATCATCATCTTCATAGACAATGGCCAACGGCAAGGCTTGAGCCAATGGGGTAGCGGGCAGCGGTGCAGGCGGCGACAGACACACCACCTCCCCACCGCGTACCGGCGCCGACGCATCGGTAACCACCGCATCCGCCAGCGTGACAGCACCGGCAGCAATTAGCTGCTGCAGTCGCGTGCGCGAATAGCCGGTTTCGGCAAAGGCCAACGCCAGCGCTTTATCAAGGCGCTTACCAGCTGCTTCCGGCGGTAATGTTTTTGTGAGCATGTCAGTCATAAGGGTCTTGTAAGCCAGTTTGGCTGTACGGCAAAGTTCTGAAATTCTCTGAAAAGTGTCAGGCTGTGGCATAAAATGGGCTTGGCGAGTTTGAAACCGGTAAAGGTTTCATGGGAGCGCAGCGCACGTTTTGGTGCATTAGCACCGGAAGCGCAGCTTTAAAGCCCCAGAGGGTTTATGGCCGTTCTGCAGACCAGCCTCAGGTTTTTCAATTAGCGCCAGCCTTCTGGCGTTAGATGCTCCTGCGGCTGAAACAGCGCCTTATAGGCCATTTTTGGCGACGCCGCGATCCAGTAACCGAGATAAACATAGGGCAGCCCCAGCGATTGGGCAGCGGCAAGTAGCTGCAGCACCAAAAAGGTGCCGAGGCCACGTGTTAAATCATCGGGATTATAGAAGCTGTAAACGGCGGAGAAGCCATCAGGCAGCCTGTCCGCCAGCAACACGCCTTGCAGCGCGCCCGCAGCATCACGCAACGTCAGCAGCTGCAGCGTCGCACCGCCTTCGCTAATCATGGCGCGGAAGGCAGCTTCGGACATCGTCACCATATCGCTCTCGGCATGGCGCGCTGCTTGATAGCGCTGAAACAGCGCGTAATATATGGCGGTCGGTTCCGGCGTTTCCAGTGTCGCGGCCAAATCCTGATTCCGCCGGTCCGCCCGGCGCTGGCTCCGGCTGGGCGCAAAGTGTGCCACCGGCACCCGCACCGGCACACAAGCCTGACAGGCCGGACAAGCTGGACGATAGACCACATCATGACTCCGGCGAAAACCGGCTTGCGTCAACATGCCGTTCAGCTTGCCATCCACGACGGCGTCGCCACTCAGCTTTGCGAAAAGCTTGCGCTCCATCTGCCCCGCGAGATAGGGGCAGGGCAACAAGCCGGAAAGATAGAAAGTCGTTGCCTGATCGATGGCTTCTGGAATCAACATCCCTCTCACGGCACCCGACGATAAGTGACGGTCTTGTGCCAATAGGTCGGCGTGTCCGGCACGTCGGCCAGCCAGGCGGCAGTCGCTGCATCAAGCCGACGTATGCCGACACTGTAGGCATCAAATTTCAGATTGAGGTTGGGGGTTTTCAACAGCTTTTGCGCCGTATCACTTTGCAGCGCATAAAACTCCAGCTGTTGCCCGACATGGCGGACACGCACCATATCGCCGCCTAGGCCGCGGTTACGGCTGAGCAAAAATTGATAAGGCCCCAGCGTCAGCGCCCGGACCGGATAGGGCGAGCTGAAATCCTCCGCCGGTTTGCCGTCGGTCGTGGCGAGGACATCATATGCGCCATCTTGCTCGGTAAAAACCACCTGCTCCACCGTTTGTTCGCCTTTGGCCTGTAACTTCTGCCAGCGTCCGGCAAAACTGGGGTCGAGCTTGGCCTGCGCCCAACTGTCGCTGAAATCATCGACGCTCAAACAGCCCGCCAGCACCAGCAACGCCATTCCCAGCATCAGAATTTTCCGCATTACCACGCTCCCTTATCGACTGTAGGCAACATAATATATGCCCATTGCTCTGCCTATGGGATGGCTTTCTCATCCGGCAAAACGCTGGGCAGTAGAGGCCCGTTGCGCACGGCGGGGGTCAAGGCGGGCACTGCCGAAGGCAACGGCGATGACATTGCCTTATGCTCTTCTTCCGGCAGCAGATTCTGGCGCAACAGCGTGATGGAGATGCGTCGATTTTTCGCCGCGTTGGGGTTTTGGTCGAGCGGCTCGCGATCCGCCATGCCGATTACGCGGGCGATACGGCGTGGCTCGACCCCCGCTTCTTCCAAGGCGCGGCGGCAGACATTGGCGCGCTCGGTGGAGAGCATCCAGTTATCGCGCCGCGCCCCCGCTGAAAATGGCGCGCCATCCGTATGACCGGCAATCGTGATATTGTTAGGCAGGCGCGCCATGACCTTGCCCATCAAAGCCAGCAATTCACGGCTCTTCTCGTAAAGAATAGCGCTGCCCGATGGGAACATTGAAGAATTGTCTTTATCGATGATTTGAATGCGCAAGCCTTCAGGCGTCTGGTCAATCAGCAACTGGTCGGCCAAGCCCTGAAGGGCAGGGGTTTGCTGAATCGCTTGTTTCAGCTGCTCGGCAGCGCGGGCAAATCGGGCATTCTCGGCCACCTCGCGCTGCGCCTGCTCTACCTGAGCGGCTTGTTGCGTGGCAGCCTGCGCCGCGGCGCTTTGTCCGGCTTCCTTGCCGCTCTCTTTTCCAGCAGCTCCCGTAGTCAGCTCTTTGCCAGTTTTTTCTGCCTGACCGCTTTCCTTGCCATTGGTGCCATGGTCACTCTTACCGATGGTATCTTCGTCCCCTTCTTCACCCTGTCCCGCCGAGGGCACCGTACGCGGATCCATCACCGGCGGCGAGCCCTGCGTAGTCATCGCGCCCGGCGCGCTAATCGACTGGCCGCCCATCATACCGCCCGCGCCCGACTCAGAACGCGCAATACTCGCCGGTGTGAAATAGTCCGCGATACCGTGGCGCTGTTCATCCGTCGTTACGTTGAGCAGCCAAAGCAGAAGAAAGAAGGCCATCATCGCCGTCACGAAGTCGGCATAAGCGACCTTCCAGGCGCCGCCATGGTGGCCTTCGCCGCCGCCCTTTTTCTTGCGTCGGATGATGATGATGGGTTGTTGATCAGCCATTGTGGCTTATCCCGGTGCCGGTAACTGCGCCGTGGCTTCTTCCATCTCGGTGAAACTGGGACGCACATCCGAGCCGATGGTCTTGCGGGCATATTCAATGGAGACGGAGGGCGCATAACCCTGCAAATGGCCGAGCAGGCCTATTTTCAGGCACTTCATATAAGTGCTCTCTTCTTCAAACTTGCCCTTCAGTGAGCTGGCAATCGGGCCGACGAAACCATAGGCCATCCACACACCCATGAAGGTTCCGACGAGCGCGCCGCCGATGAGACGCCCCAGCACTTCGGGCGGCTCGGTAATCGAGCCCATCGTGTGAATAACGCCGAGCACGGCGGCAACGATACCGACCGCGGGCATGGCATCGGCTAAATTTTGCATCGAGTGCGAGACTTCATGGTCTTCGGCATGATGGACTTCAAGCTCTTCATCCATCAGCGCTTCCAGCTCATAAGGCTTGTCGGAACCCAGCGTGACCAGGCGCAAATAATCGCAGAAGAAATCCGTGGCATGATGGTCTTTGACGAAGCCGGGGAACGGGCTGAAGAGCGAACTTTCTTCCGGCTTCTCGATATGTTGTTCCAGCGCCAGCAGCCCCTTGGTCTTGGCCAGCTTGAAGGTCTGATACATCATGCTGAGCAATTCGATATAGCTGGTCTTACTGTATTTCGGCTTGGCAGGCAGCTTTTTAAACGCCTTCATCAGGCGCTTCAGTACAATAGTGCGGTTGGAGATGACGGTGGCGCCCAAGCCGGTGCCGCCGATGATGAGCAATTCCAGCGGCGCGGCTTTAAAAATAACTTCCATATGGCCGCCCTGCAGCACATAGCCACCGAAGGTGCAGCCCGCCACCAGAAGGACGCCAATGAAAAACAACATGATGAGAACCGTGCAAGGGAAACGCGGCCGCGCACGGCCAGCCTGCCGCGCGCACCTCTGCACTATGGCGAAAGCGTGGTTAAGGAGGATTTAACATCGTTAACAGCCTGATTTACCCTCACACGAACCCAGGATTCTGGCTTTATCTATTGCCAGCCCTGCCTGGGGCTGGCAGACAGGCGCTATGAATCTTTCCGCTTTTGAACCCACATTATTCCGCACTGCGATGGGGAGTTTCCCAACCGGGGTGGCGGTTGCCACTTGCCGTGATGCCGCCGGGCAGCCGGTTGGCATCACCATCAACTCCCTGACCTCGGTCTCGCTCAACCCGCCGCTGGTACTATTCTGCCTGACGACGCGGGCGCGGGTTTATCCGGCTTTCGCGGCCGCTAGCAGCTTCGCGCTCAATATTCTGGCGAGCGGCCAGGAATCCGAGTCACGCCATTTTTCCGGCCTGCACTCCGATGACTGGAAAAGCATCGTGCTCCACGACAGCGCAACCGACGCGCAGCCCCCGATCCTTGCCGGCTGCATTGCCTGGCTGGTTTGCCAGAAAGCAGAGCAGCATCCGGGTGGCGACCATGCCATCTTTATCGGCGAGGTTACACAGCTCGCGACTCAGCCGCAGGCCGCACCGCTGCTTTATTTCCGCAAACAATACCGGCACCTGTAAACCACGCGCTAGGGTGCGAAGGTCATATGACCATTATTGCGCGCGGAAAAATCCGCAGCACTGCCGGTTAGTGTGATGCTCTGATTGGTACGCCACAGCGGTAGCAGGCTGGCATAATAAGGCGAGAGCGGATGGCCGGATTCGCCGGTCGCAATCATGAAGCGCGAATTGGCGGGATCAGCCAAATCATAGAGGGCGCGATAGCCGCCGCCATGCGTCTTGATCAACGGGTGTACTTTGCTGCTCTCATCAAAATTTCCCCCGCGATTGACAGTATAAAAACCGCCATCGCTCGCATGCTTGAGCCCGAAGAATTTATTGAACCCTGGCAGATGGCCGAGCACCTTATTCTCCATCGGTGCGAAATGTTCAGACCCCCAGCGCCAAGCGCGTAAATCATCGCCATAGCGCGCCGTCAGCTCGGTGAGCGTTTGCTGCAGCGCGGAGCGCACCTGCGGCGCGCAATTTGGACTGCGTGGCTGCAAACGCTGGTCACACCAGCCACCCGGATTCGCCAGCACCTGCGCTATGGCAAACGCATTATACGGGCGCGTCACCGCGTCGACGAATGGCTTGCGCACCAGGGCGTCATAGAGCCGCATCAGCCACCATTCGAAAATCAGCGGCTCCGGTCGGCTGGCCAGCATTGCACCATCCCAGACTTGCAGCAGGTCGCGCGCTAAAACTTCGTTTGGCGCCAACCCCTCACGCGGCAAACGGGCAAGCAACACCGGCAAGAGCTGCCGCACCGGCGCGGCGATAACATCACCCTGAATAGCGGCATGATCGGTCAACGTACCTTTCTTCAGTGGGCGTAATAATTCGGTGATGCGCTGAGCCCGATAGG
The DNA here is from genome assembly GCA_017996055.1 of Alphaproteobacteria bacterium. Taxonomy (GTDB): domain Bacteria; phylum Pseudomonadota; class Alphaproteobacteria; order UBA9219; family RFNS01; genus JAGOHT01. The sequence goes on along the minus strand of JAGOHT010000027.1, from coordinate 8,900 downwards.
GCGTATCCCACTCGCGGCCATAAGCGTAAAATCCGCCACCGACAACGGCATTATTGCCGTTCAGAATCGTCCCGCCTGCAGGGTTTATAAGCTGCGGCACTTCGGTAAAAGGTACATTGCCCCGCCAATCAAATGTGCCACTGGCACCGTCAATCGGATAGCGCCCATCGCCCGCCTTACGCACCGGCACCAAGCCAGGGTTGATAAAGCCAATCGCGCCAGAACGGTCTGCATAAACAATATTTTGCGGTGGCGTTTGATAAGCTTGCAGCGCTTGCCGGAAACTCACCCAATCTTTGGCGACATTGAGGTCGAGCAGCGCCCCCGCCGTCGTATCGTCTTCGCCCAGCCCAGTGAAGGCCAAGCTTAACACATGCTCGTCATCGGCGAGCGCCGCCTTAGCATCGTCATCACTATCCGAAATGACTGGTCCGTGGCGCGTTGCTCGCACATTGAACACGACATCCGGCTCGCCCTTGACCTTGATGATCTCGCGCCGCGTCGTGAAGGCTTCCTCACCATCTGGCGTGAGATAGTGCGTGGGATTTTTTGGCGCTAGGCTTTCGATAAAAATATCCTGCACGTCGCTATTCGTAGTGGTGAAGCCCCAGGCAATCGCTTCGTTTTGGCCGAGCAAAACCACCGGCAGCCCCGGCACCGTTGCGCCCTTAAGTTCACCCCCAGGCGTGACGATTCGCGCGAGATACCAGAGAATTGGCGTTTCGAGCCCAAGATGCGGGTCATTCGCCAAAATAGGCTTGCCGCTCGCCGTTCGCGTGCCGCTCACCACCCATTCATTTGAGGCCCCAGTGGGTGGAAATGGCCAAGATCCTGCCAAACGTGCCAGCGCCGTCCCCAAACTGGGCGTAATCTCCACGGGATTCGCGGCGCGCAGTGATTTGGTAGCGCCGCCATCCTTCAGACCACGCTGAAACTTGCTCTTCTGGGGTTTGGCCACATCTATTTTATCCCCTGGCGCTGCCTTGCCGGACGTGGTGGGCAAAGGTGGAAAATCAGGCTGGGTCGTAATTGGTGCGTCTTTGGGGTAGGCGGGATAGAGCCGCTCAATCATCTCGCGTGGGAATTTTGCAGACAGCGCGGCGCGTTGCAGCTCGTCATGCATATTCTGGCTCAACCGCAGCGCCATCAGCTTTCCCCAGACGACGCTATCAGCCGGTTGCCAAGGCTCAGGCGCGAAGCCCAGCAAAGTGAATTCCAGCGGCAGCTTGTCACGATGCGTGCCTAACCACGCATTGACGCCTTCACTATAAGCTTTAAACAAAGCTTGCTGATCGGGACGAAAATGCGCGTAACTTTTTTGCGCCAGCTGATAGACGCCAAGCGTGCGCAAAAATTTGTCGATACCAAGCATGTCCGGCCCGACCACCTCAGCGAGGCGACCTTGTCCGGCACGGCGGTTCATTTCCATGGTGAAGAAGCGGTCAGCGGCGTGGAGATAACCGAGTGCCCTGAGCGCATCAACGCGGTTGCCGGCAAAAATATGCGGCACCCCTTGTCCGTCGCGATAGACTTCGACCGCTGCGTGCAAGCCTTTAATCGAAACCTGCCCTTCTGTCTCCGGCAGCGACTCTCGCCAAAACAGAATTCCACCAATCGCTGCGCCAAGCACAATAGCAACGGGCAACGTCAGCATGGTTATAAACCAGCGGCGGCGTGGACGAGCGGATGGCGGTTTTGTTTTTGTCATGCGAACCAATATTCTGCGCGATACAGAAACGCGACTCAAGTGCTTTCCGTCGCATACGGCTTGCCTCGCGCGTAATATGGCCTATGCTGTGCCCATGCGGCAAAAATTCGTTTATGGGCTAAGCGCCCGCGGCTTTCACAATATCGCTTATACCGTCTGGGGCAAGGCGACGGCAGCGCGCACCGCCGTCTGCGTCCATGGCCTGACACGCAATGCGCGCGATTTTGACCGCCTGGCGGCAGCCCTGGCCGCAACCGGCTATCGCGTGGTCTGCATTGATGTCGTTGGCCGCGGTGCGAGCGATGACTTACGCGACCCGACGCTCTACGCCTATCCGCAATATCTTTCTGACATGGCTGTCGTCCTGGCTCGGCTCGGCACACGGCAAGTCGATTGGGTCGGCACTTCAATGGGAGGTCTCATCGGCATCATCCTTGCCGCCCAACCGCAGAGTCCCATCCGTCGTCTCGTGCTTAACGATGTCGGACCTTTTATTCCTGCCGCCGCGATGGCGCGCATCGCGCACTATATCACCGCCGTGCCGCCCCTGCCCGATTTTGCCAGCGCCCTTCATTATATCCAGAGCATCTACCGCAACACCGGCCCCTGCACTGCTGCGGATTATCAGGCTATGACCGAACATAGCATCGTGACTTTGCCCGGCGGCGGCTATCGCCTACGCTATGATCCGGCCATCGCGCAAAACTTCGCTGCCATCAAGGGTGATGTCGATTTGTGGGCTTATTACGACGCGATCCCTTGCCCGACATTGCTACTGCGCGGTGCGCTTTCGGATGTGCTCACGGCAGAGACGGCTACCGAGATGACACAACGCGGACCGCACGCTCAGTTGGCGACCATCCCCAACATCGGCCATTTCCCAGGCTTAATGGATGCCTCACAGATTGGCATGGTGCAGCAGTTTCTTGCCGGATAAACCAATGACTGTTTAGCGTCGGCCATCTTCGGCGCGCAAACATTCCCCGTCAGAAAAAAGGAGACTCGCGCCGCAGCCGGACGCCAAGAGTGCCAGCGCGTCATCGCCTGTGCCAGGCATGATGAGCAGCTTCTGTTTTGGCATGTCACCAAAACTACTTTTTAGGTAGGCATCATAATTGATCGCGCGGTCCTTGACGCTCTTACCCTGCATGACCGCGCCGCAATTCTGATCGACAGCCTGCCCAGCCCCCCCCCCACCGACCAGATAGGTCACCTGACGTTCGGAATAGTTGAGCCGCGCGACATTGCCCGCCGTTAAACGCGTATAATTATTTGGCGTCTCCAAACCGTAGGGATAGTCTTGGTAGGTAGGACAGGTCTTCGTATCCTTGAGCGGCGCAAAACTCCCCACCGCCTTGCTCGGCCTGGCATCTGTTAGATAGACATAGCTTTGGGCATCGGCCACAACATAATGCAGCGGCAGATGTTGCTGCGCCAGAATGTCCGGCGCGCGGCCAAAAAGCGCATAACGATGAACAAAATCCCCGCCCCGACCATAACCGGCGAGAATGACCGAGCGCAGTTCTGGGTAGAGCTTGGTATCGGCCAGGATGAGCAAGAGCATGTCGAGCGCAGTCATGCTGCTCACGCTCCGCTGCTTGTTGTCAGCAGCCGTTGTATCCGCCCCCTGCCACCAACCCTCAGCGTCCCAAGCCGCGACATGCGCCGTCGCATCGGTGAGTAAAGGCTTGAAAAAGGCGCGGTCATGCTTCGCGGCGAAAAGCGGCGCGATGATCAACGTATTCGCCCGCGCGCCCGAAGCCCCCGGACCGGCGATAGTCACCATTTCCCGCAAGGTTTCCGCCGCATCACGGCTCGTGTCATGAACAACAATGACGACACGGTTGACCAGGCTGTGATTCCCCGACAAAGGGCGGCTGCTCAACACCGGCCAGAGCATCGGCAAAGCGTCCGGCGCAGCGCCCTTCGCCATTAACGGCAAAAATTGATAGCGGGTCAAGGCGCTCGGCACCGGCGGCGGCGATAAATTGGTCGGACCGCGCATGATGACCGGCGCGGAGGAAATGTCCGGAGCGATGGCAGAACTCGCCTTGGTATCTTGCGCTATACCGGTCACCGTTTTGGTCAACGGATGGTCTTTATCGATGGCCTCGTCCGGTATCGGCGCGGCAATGGTGATATCGGGAACCTCGGGCGTAACCGGCGGCAGATCGGCGGCTTCAATGCCCGTTTTGTGATGCACGGTCGGTTGCGCTTCGGGATCGGCCAGGGCAGGCGACTGGGGTGGTGTTGCATCAGAGGGCACAGCAACTGGATGTGTCGCTGAAGTTGTGGCTGGCGTTGGTTTGGCGCGCGGCGCGGTCATAGCGGGCATTGCCAGCGACTCGGTCAAAATATCATCAAGCCCAGACGGCGGTGCGGCGGGTTCATCTATGACCAAGGGAGGATCCGGGAGCGCGTCAGCAGCAGCCGATGGCACGGCAAAAAGCACAATGCAGAGCAGAAAGAGCACGGGCATCGGGTCACCCTTTAGCGGCTGGTATGAGAGGCTTGGTCGGCGAGCCATGATGCGCTACAAGAGCGCAAATCCGTCCCGCCAGCTTTTTGACGACCTGACCATATGCTAAATGCCCGCAAATTAAAAGTCGCGGCTCTTGTCGACCTTATCCGTAGCCCGCAATCCGGCGGCCATGTCAAAGGCTGGGAGCGACTGGCGCTGGCCGCCGCGAACAGCGCCCTGCCGCTAGAGCTGACCGTCTTTTTTTCAGGATCTGCGCAGAGCGAAGCTCTTGCCCCGCATGTGACACTGCAGCAGCTGCCGCAGGTCTTTTCCACCGCACGGCTAAAATTTCTGCCTTATCTGCCGGACCATACCGATTTAGCGCGCTACCACCCGGCGCTCGCCACAGCGCTCAGCGGCTTTGATGTTGTTCATACCACCGATGCCTATTTTGCCTTTACCCGCACAGCGGAACGGCTTTGCCAACAACGCCAGTTGGGGCTCACCCATTCTTTCCATACCGACCAGCCAAACTACGCCCGCATTTTCACCCGCAAGGCGATACGGGAGACACTCGGCGACGGTGCCTTATCGCGTCTGCTGCTTGCCAAGTGGCAGGTGCCGGAACGGGCAGCACGGCGCATGGAGCTGCGGCGCGACCGCCACCTTTTTCAGTGCGATTTAGTGCTCGCCACGCGCCCATCCGACCAAATGCGGGCCGAACAGATTTTAGGGCCGCATGGTGTGCGCCATTTGCGCCTCGGTGCCGACAAAACCTTGTTTAACCCACAACGTGCCAACCGCCGCGCCATATGCGCCCGCTATGCCATTCCCGCCGACCGTCTGATTGTCGTCTTTGTCGGGCGGCTTGATGAGGGCAAGAATATCCATACGCTGCTCGATGCCCTGCAAAGACTGACGTCGGAAGGCCTACCGCTGCATTTGGTTGCGGCGGGCATTGGCCCGGCGGCAGCCGACATCGGCCGCCTCTTGCCCCACCACAGCACAGTGCCGGGTTTCATTTTGCCCGCTGAGTTAGCGACGCTTTACGCCAGCGCCGATGCGCTGGCACTGGTCTCCGAAGTGGAGATTCGCAGCATGGCGATGGTCGAGGGGCTAGCCTGTGGTTTGCCCGTGCTCGTCGCGGAAAAAAGCGGGCTGCACCAACTCTTTCCGGCAACCGACGCCATTCAGACCGTGACCGGCGGAGCTGCGGCCTGGAGCACGGCACTCAGAGATTTTGCTACAACAACCTTGCGGCAACGGATGCAGACAGCGGCGCAGAGCTACGCACTGCAGAACATTGCCAGCTGGGAGCAAGTGCTCGCCGAGGATTTGCTGCCCGCCTGGCAGCAAGCCGCCACCATGAATCACGCGCGACCTTAACCGGCAGCCTGCCGCCTGATAGCCAAATAGCCTTTACCCTCCTGCAGCGACCAGACAATGAGCGCCGGAACATAGAAGATGAGGTCGCGACAGCGGCGGATGAGCGCCAGCGCCAAAGCTTTGTCGGGCGGCAAACCAAGCATCGCGCCGAAAAACAAGAATGCGCCTTCCTGCACACCGAGCGCGCCGGGCATGATAAACGCCGCGCTACTGGCCAGTTGAATCATCGCCTCAATAATCAGGCAATCGACCAGGCTAAGGGGTTGACCAAGAAAGGCTAGCGCCAGCCAGATTTCAACCGCGCCCAAACACCAGGCCACAAACATCCAGACGCCGCTGGCCAACAGCGCTCCCGTGCGGCGATACATAGCAAGCACAGCTCGGTCAAGCCGCACCGTATCGCGCATCAGCGGCCGCCAGCGCTCACCGACCATGCGATGTGCCAACCGTGCCAACAGACTGAAAGCCCCATAGCGCTGCAACAGTGCAAGAAAAATGATAATGGGCAAGGAAACGAGGGCGCCGATAATCAGACGCGCCATCACGGAGGTGTTGGGGTCATGCAAGGTGAGCAGCACGATGCCGCTGATGACGAGGAGAAAGACTGTCACGACCGATACAGTGGTCTCGACGACGACGCTGGCAATGGCAGGCGCCCGCCGCCAGCCATGCTTGATGAGCAAGCGCGCTGCGACCACTTCGCCACCGATACGCGCTACCGGCAACAAATTATTCACCCCGGCGCGCACCCACATAACATAGGTCATAAAGCCGAGACTGGGCCGCCGTCGTCCGGGCCAGAGCAAAATCCAGGCGTAGGAGGCGACGGTCATCGGCACAATATGGAAGAGATTGGCGAGAACAATGCCCCAACCAGCTGCAGCGAAGGCGGCCAGCACCTGGTCATAGCCTTGCCAAATGACGAGCCCGATGGCGAGCGCCAAGCCTAAAAATCCAAAGAATGCTGCTGCCCGAAACATCGCTCATCCGCGCTAAGTAAGCGGCTAATCTGGGCGTAGAACGCGCGGAGCGCAACTATTTTGCCAGATTAACCGCCAGAGCGGCCAACGCCGCTTGGTGCAGCGCGGGATTGGCGCAAGCCAGCACATCACCGCCGCTTTCCGCCGTGAGCGCCAGCCCTTCCCAGTCGGTGATAACACCGCTCGCCGCAGTAATAACCGGCACCAGCGCGGCAAAATCATAAAATTTCAGCTGGGTTTCAACCACCAGGTCAAGATGGCCAGAGGCAAGGAGCGCATAACCATAGGCGTCGCCGCCGTAGGTGGTCTGCCGCGCGCTTTGCGCCAGATGGCCAAAGGCGGTAGCATCCGGCCCGACAAACATTGCGGGCGTCGTCGTGTTCAAACGCGCTTGCGCCAGCGTTGGGCAGGATGACGTGGTCACCGGCTGACCATTCAATGTCGTCGGATGACCGACACCACCCAGCCAGCGCTCGCGCAATATCGGCTGGTCAATCAGTCCGAAGACAGGCTTGCCCCAATGCAGCAAGCCGATGAGTGTCGCGAACTGCGGCTTACCCGCCACAAAAGCCTTGGTGCCATCGATCGGGTCGAGTACCCAGACCCATTCAGCATCAAGCCGCTCCTGGCCATATTCCTCGCCCCAGATGCCGTCATCCGGCACTGTCAAGGCCAGCAGATCACGAATAGCGCGCTCCGCGCCCTGATCCGCAAGCGTAACCGGCGTGGCATCGGCTTTGGAACTGACCGTGAGCGCGGAACGGAAATAAGGCTTAATCACCGCACCGCTGGCATCAGCCAAACGCTGCGCCAGTGCGACGCGCTCGGCGGGTACCGGAATCGAGCGGTCTGTCACGCTTATTTCGGCAAGTCAGCCGGCGTATCCGCCAGACTGCGCAGATAAGCTATCAGATTGGCGCGTTCCTTGGTGTCCTTAACGCCGGCGTAGGCCATCTTGGTGCCTGGTACATGCGCCTTCGGGGCGAACAGGAACTTGTTCAACTCGTCATAGCCCCACTTGCGGTCATGAAGCGACTTCATGCCCTCGGAATAGGCAAAACCCTCAACATTCGCCACAACACGGTCAACAATACCCCACAGCGCCGGACCAACTTTATTCGCGCCACCCTTATCAAAATTATGACAGGCGGTGCAGGCGCGCGACGTCTTCTGCCCCGCGCCGACATCGGCCGCAGCCAGCAGCGCACTAATCGGCTCGGCTTGCGGCGCGGCCGGGGCAGCAGCTCCGCCTGGGGGCGTGGCTTCAGCCAGCTTCAGCCCTTCAACTGGGAAAGCAACCTTTTCCGAACCCTCTTCGGCATGAACGGATTCGCGCGCAATAAACCCCGCCATATAAGCCACCAGCATGGCGAAAACCACGGCACCAAAAATCTTGTTGAATTCAAAACTCATCGGCTCTCTCCGGTTAAAAGCCCGTCCCGAAACGGGTTGCTGGGCGGCAAAATAGGCGCTTCGCATGGCACTGTCGAGAGGGTCGCGCAAGGTGATTGCCAAACCCTCGAACAGAGTGGTTTATAGTGGTTTTTGGCGCTGGTCATGTCGCGGCGAATTGACGCAGCTGGGGCTGTTGCGGGAAAATAATAGTAGGATTAGGTCAGATGACGAGCAGCAAGAACATCATCGCTTTTGGTGGCGCCCCAGGCTCTTACGCGGATTTAGCTTGCCGCTCCGTCTTTCCGGATGATGCCACCCTGCCCTGTCTGGGTTTTGAGGAAGCTTTTGCTGCCGTGCGCGAAGGCAAAGCCGACCGCGCGATGATTCCAGTCGATAATGCCATAGCCGGACGTGTGGCGGATGTGCATCACCTCTTGCCGCAGGGCGGCTTGCATATAGTCGGGGAACATTATCAGGCAGTGGAGCACCATCTGCTTGCCCTGCCCGGCGCCAAGCTCGCCGACCTCAAGACGGTGAAGAGCCATGTGCAGGGTCTGTCACAGTGCCGCCGCTTTATCCACCAGCATGGGCTGCGACCAGAGGCCGAGAACAATACGGCTCAGGCGGCCGCCAACCTCGCGGCGCAGCAGGATAAAACAACCGGCGTCATCGCTTCGGCGCTCGCCGGTCAGATTTATGGCTTGGAAAGTCTGGCGCAAAACATCGCTGACCGTAGCGGTAACACGACGCGCTTTTTAATCTTGGAGCAAAAACCGGCGCAACCCGCACCGACGCAACCCTGCGTGACCTCGCTGATCTTCCGTGTCCGCAGCGTCCCCGCCGCTCTCTACAAAGCACTCGGTGGCTTCGCCACCAACGGCGTGAACATCACCAAGCTGGAGAGTTATCTGGTCGATGGCAACTTCACGGCGGCGCAGTTCTATCTCGACCTCGACGGCCACCCTGACAC
>JAGOHT010000166.1 GCA_017996055.1 Alphaproteobacteria bacterium | reverse complement strand
TCTCGCCATTGTCTTTTGTCAGCTTGCTGCTGATGGCCGAGCTTTTAAGCCTCTTTTTTATCAGCCTTCCCACTGGCTGTTATGCCGCTTTGCGTCGCCGCTGGCCGCAACAGCCAAAATTTCTGCAGTTGAGCACGGTAATCCTGCTGCTCCTGCTTGCAGCATATGGCGTGATGTTCCTCACCCACGGAACTAGCAGGATACGACTGCAGGATATCCTCGCCCCGTTTCTTTCAGGTGCATTCGGCTACGGCATCATCAAATTGACGGATTTTCTGGTCATCCGTCACCTCTGGCGGCGCTTCGCGCGCCTGCCGCGCCGCTTACGACCAGTAGCAGCGTTTGTGTTACCGATTTTGCTGGTCTGGCTTGCTGCTTTGGCACAACAGGCACTGATCCGCGCCACCATGACAACCTATGCCTACCCGCACACCTTGCCTGTGCCGCAAATCAGACAGGGCACGCCGACACCGCCACCACCACCGAACGCGCCGCCGGATCAACCGTCAGCGTCACCACCGCCTCATCTAACCTTGCCACCCGAAGCGCTGCAATAAACTGAGGCACTCAACTACTCGCCAGTTTTCTGCTATCAAGGAAACACAGTCCTGCTTAATCAACGGGACACGTGCAAGCTGAGAGGGGTATCATGCGTCAGAGAAACACAACATTTGCCCTTCTCACCATCACATCTGCATATTTCACGCCAAGCATTGCATACGCACAGGCAAGCCCTCCGGGCACTACTCTACTAACTCCAATGCACATTATTTTTGGGTTTGCTGCAGTGTATCCGCCTCTATATTTAAGTCGTTCGATAAAAAACTCTCCTAATGTCTTTTTAAAATTAATCTTAGCGCTAGTTTTCGCTGGTTGGTTTTTGCTGGCTGCTAAATGGATGTTTGGCGTTTCACTGGTCATTTTTGCAAACTATGACAACATTTACCATCGCAGGTTCTGGGAAGCAGCATATGGCATCCTTATTGGACCAATGTTCGCCACTTCTCTTGTGTTATTGGACAAGCTTGTTCTTCGACCCATCCTTTTACGATACAAAAACACCAAACCCGCACTATGGTCACTAGCACCAGTTTATCTTTTAACTGCTTATGTCCTAATTTTGTACTCAGCCAATAGTGCCATAATGCCCGATCGCCTCAGAGGCACGGCCTATTTCATGGAACAAGCGCGACAGCGCGCGTTGCAGGATCAACTTTCAAAACAACAGCCTGCCCTTGCGACACCATCCCCTGCAAAGCCCTGATAAACCCCTGCCCCAGCCCCGTGATGCAGGTCAGGTTCTGTTCCCGCGCGATGGAACAGGCATGGCAGAGCGCGCCGCCATCGCCATAGAGCACGGCGGCGGCATAGGGAAACAGCTCCACCGTCTCCGGCCGCGCCAGCGGAAAGATCAGCACCAGCCGCTCCGTGCTGGCGCGCGCCGTCACGATATCAGCCTCATTCTCCACCAGCAGCGCCCGACCGGTCACGGCACTACCCGCTACCGGAATGCCACGCCAGCTGGTTTGCGTTCGAACCTCCGCCGCAGGCGGGGCGACGCTAACAGCATCATCCGCTGGCGGGTTATCCCAAAAAAACGCCGGTAAATTGGTGGGTTGTTGCCGCAAAGTATTGTGCTGAAACAGCACCGCCCAGGCGGGTGAGAGCAGATTGCGCCGCTGCTGCACCGCCTTGATATGCGTGAAGACGTGCTGGAAAGCCGCCGGTATCTTGCTCGCATCCGCCATCCCTTCATGCAGCAGCTCGGCCTTCTTGGAAGGAATCCGCATGGTGAGCGCCAGCACGCAGCAGCCGAGCGCCAGACTTTCGCAAAGCTTCTCCGCGTTATCATCCGGCAACGGCAAATCCGGATCGCACTGCGCTTGCACATAGCGCGAGATATTCCATTGCGCCTTAGTCATGCGCCAGAGCGCACCCAGGCGATAATTTTCGCGATAGGTGAATTTGTCACCTTCAGCGACCGGACGCAACGTATCGCCGCTTACCAACCGCGTCAGCGCTGACCAGTTGACGTAGGGTGCGTCCTTAAACCAGTTCAGCATTGGTTCATTCGGGTCGGGCTGCAGCTTGAGCATTTGCAGCGCGCGCCGCCACAGCGATTGCGGGTTGGCATTGTTGAAAATTGCCGCCAGCTGTTGTTGTGCCTGCGTGTCCAAGACCGGCGGCAAGGTGCTGTCCTCGGTAAAGCGCAGCCACAGCGTCGGCATCAGCGCCCCCCAAAGCCGGCGAAAGCGCGGATGGTATTGGGCGTAGTGATATAGAGCACGCCATCGGCATAAAGCGGGGTCGAGTCCCCCGCCTCCACCTGCAGCTTGGCGCGTTCTTTGCCCGTCGCCGCATCGCGCAGGCTGACGGTGCCGTCATTGGCGACGCCGACGACCAGCGGCGCAGCGGCATCCTCGATCAAGGTTACATCGGTCTGGATCACGGGGCCAATTTTCTCCTGCCATTGCACCGCGCCATCCGCTGTGCGGAGCGCCACCAAGCTACCCTCCTTGAGTGTCGTAAAGAACAGCTTGCCGTCACGCGCCAGCGCCCCTTCCGGCAACGGCATGGCGGAAAGCTTGGTGCTCCATAGCAGCTTGCCGTCCAGTGTCACAGCATTCGCCCAACCGGCATCGCTCCCCTTCACCTCGCCGACTTGCCCAATCGCCGTCGTAACAATCAGCGTATCGCCAGACCGAAAAATGCTGCCCATCGTGTTGCCGGTGAGCGGCGTTTGCCATTGTATCGCGCCAGTCTCTGGCTTGAGCTCGAAGAGCGCTGTGCCATCCGCCTCCTCGCTCAGGCGTGCAATGACGAAGAGCCTCCCATCCGTATAGAGCGGCGGCACATCCATATGGCCGAGCGGCTGCCACCAGAGTTTCTCACCCGTATCTGCCGCCAGCGCCCACAGCCCCGTGCCGCCACCGCTTTGCCACAGGCGGTTATTCGATAAGTCCAGGGCCGGATAGGATTCCAGATGGCTGCGGAAGCGCCGTGACCAGAGCGGCTTACCCTCCGGATAGGTCAGCGCCGTCAGTGCACAAACCGGAGAGGTATGATAGCCTTCACCGATAAACATCCGGTCGCCTGCCGTTGCTGGCGGAGTGAAGACAGATTCAGTCTTGTGCAGAGTCCAGAGTGGGCGACCGTCTGATGTGCCGTAGGCAGTAAGTGTGTTTTCCAGTGTGCCGACAAAGAGCCGCCCATCGCGCACCAGCGGCTTGCTCAGATTATGATCCACGGTTTTCACCGACCAAAGTTCTGTCAGCGGCGTCAGCACCGTTGTCGGCAAAGGCCGTCCCAGCTGCGTCGTGAAGCTCTCAAATCTGGGCAATTCCGCCGCCAGTTCCGAGCCGACCGCTACCGCCGGTTGGTGACCATAGCGCTGCCAGACCAGCCCGCCCGCCGCCGTGAACAGTCCGATGCTCATCACACCTAGCAATATCCGCAGCCCGTTGCGCTGCCACAACGCCTTACTCAACAGCTGGCTACCGCCCGCCGCCGCGCCCAGCAGGGTTAAAAACCAGGGCAATAACTCCACCAGCGGCAGGAAGGCCGGAAAGATGAAAAAGGTGCTGCGATATTTGCGGGCGAGGCTGAGACGGGGCATGGCGGCTCACTATAGGTGAAATAACAGGCTATAGTCTAAAGCCTTACGGCCCAATTTAGGGGGTAAGACTATACAGGGACATGACTTTTTTAAAGCCCGCCGCTTGACAGACTGCGGAGCGCCCAGCACACTGCGCTTCCCTATTCTCATCTGTGGTAGAAACCCATGGCCGACACGCCCGCCGCCCCACCGCTTCCGCTCTTTTACAAGCAAATCCGCGCGCTTGACCGCGCCCAAGATGCGAACCTCAAGGCGCATCAGGTGCCGAATTTCCGCTTCAGCGCGACATCAAACGCCATCCCGCTAGTAACGGATGAGTTCCCTTACGCCGCCGGCGATTACCCAATCGTTTTCGCGCCTGGCCCAGTGCCGGTGCCGGTCGCAGTGGTTGGGCTGGAGCTAGACAAGAATTTGATGGTGGATCGTACCACCAACCTGTGGCTCAACCGCAGCTATATTCCGGCCTATGTCCGCCGCTTCCCCTTCATTCTGGTGGAAGACCCGGAGAGCAAACAGCTGGTGCTGTGCTTTGAAGAAAATGTGCCGCAGCTTTCTGAAAAGGGCGAGTTGCCGCTCTTCGCCGATGGCGAGCCCGCTGACTTCACCAAGCGCACGCTCGATTTCTGCATGGCGCTTCGCCAGCAGGGCGAAGTGACCGAAGCTTTCGTCCGCGCCTTGCAGGAAAAGCAGTTGCTGCAGCCCGGCGATGTCGCTGTGACGCTGGCCGATGGCCGCAAGATCAGCATGGATGGCTTCCTGACCATTGACCGGCAGCGTTTCATGGCGCTGCCCTCCGGCGTCGTCGCCGATTGGCATCGCCGCGAGTGGCTCGACCTCATCCACGCGCTTTTCCAGTCTGCCTTGCGTTGGCAGAAGCTGGCGGAAATCGCCAGCGCCGCATGATGCTGAACTATCGCGCCGTTCGGGCGGGTTTGCTGACCGTG
>JAGOHT010000026.1 GCA_017996055.1 Alphaproteobacteria bacterium | reverse complement strand
TTGCCGGAAGCGACGATTGACGCGTCAGGCAATTCGGCCAGCCGCAGCCTGCCGCACACGACGGAACTGAAAGAACGCGCTAAGGAAGATTTGCTTGACCCCAATGAGATTACTAAACGTTACCTTACGCAAAATTGGAGCGGCAACCTATCGCGTTTACCCGATGACCCACCGCCACCTTGCCCGCCGAATGTCCCGCCGGAAGAGTGGCATCCGCCTCCTGCACCCTGGATTAAGCGCGGCTTTAACCTGACTTTAACTGATTTACCTGGAGAATTGACCCAGTATTTTGTCGAAATCCCGGGTGTAATCATCAATAGCATTACCCGCCAGGGCGATACCTGGCGCGTCGAAGGAGTGATTTATGAAAACCGCCGTTAAGCCGATACTGTGGGCTGGCGCCGCGAGCCTTTTCCTGGCGCTGCCAAGCTGGGCCGAAACCACTGTCCTTGACTTGGCCAATAAGCAGAATGCCGAGCGCGCCACCGTTGCGGCACAGACTCAGCCGGTCGTGCCCGCAGCCCCGTCGTCCAGCACTGCGCCGGTCATCAATAGCCCCACAATGGCTGCCGCACCGACAACACAACCAGCGGTCGCACCGGTGCCTCCAGGGGTCATGCCTGCGGCCAATGCAGACGATGCGAAGAATAAAGCTTTCGTCACGCTCGATAATCCGAGCGGCACGGCGACGGATAAGGAAGTGCCACCACAGGTGCAGGCGGTTGCCGATAAGCTGCGCGGCGCGAAGGTTGATTTAAGCTTGGAAGATATGAACCAGGCGCGCGCGGCGCTGGCACGGCTCGACCTTCTGCTTGAGCTGGAACAGAAGATGCATGATTTACAGGAAGCCCGGCAGAAGCATAATGGCGCAAGTGGATCGGACATCAGCGGATACTTGCCGCCGCAGGTAGCATCCATGGGCAAGCGACCACCGCCACCGGTGCCCGCTGTCCTGACGGAAACGGAAGTGCCGACACCCGCTCCAACACGTCATAGCAAACCGAAGCCTGCGCCATCACAATATGAAGTGCAGCGCGTGATGGGGCTAAATGGCAGCTATAGCGCCGTGCTAAAATCGGTTGCCGATATCAAAACCAAAACGGTAAAGGTCGGCGATCTGCTCAGCGACGGGTCTGAGGTTTCCGGTATTTCGCCAACGGCGGTGACGTTGCGTGACCCCGATACCGGCAAAACCCAGACCATCACCATTGAGAACGTGTCCGCGCTCAGCGGCGGGCGCGGGGCGCATTGATTTTATGCTGGAAGGACTGGCCGATCGCACAAAGAAGCTCCTGAACAAGGGTGCTTCCGATAAGACGGCCAAGGATGGCACCGCACCCGCGCGGAAACCTTCCAGCAATCCTGCAGACCCCAACGCGAATAAGGATGCGAATGTCATTGGTGGTGCGGCTCTGCAGCAAGTGGCGCAGCAGCCAATCAAAGTCACCGACGAGCGCGCCATGGCGATGTCCGGCGGTGCGCTGAAATTCTCCGGCCTCGTCCTCACCTCTGAAGGCACCTCGCTCAAAATTCCAGCGGAGTCGCGCAATTATTGCGCCTTATTCGAAAATGGCATGTGGCTGGTCAGCGCCACGCACCGCAATTCGCCTTTGGTCACCTCGGTCGCGTTACAGGCACGCCGCCAGGGTCTGAAAGTCGATGATCCGATCTATGTGACACCAAATATCGTGCAGCAGGCCTATGCCTATGCCGAGCGGCAGGCGGCGGCGCTCCGCATGGATGACAATGCCGTCCGGCGCAAAATCGTCGATATGATCGCGCAGGCGGCGCAGATGGGCGCTAACGATATTCATATTGAAGCCGCGGGCGGTCGCACCAAGGTTGAGTTCCGTTGCGACGGTGCCCTGCGCCCCTGGGAGACCTGGACGCAGCGTGAGGGCGAGCAGGTGCTGTCCTCGGTTTACTCGCACTCCATCGGTCAGTCGGGCGCTACCGCGAACTGGCTGGAGCCGCAAGCGGCCATGATTGCTGTCGGCACCGGACCGGATTCCATCCAGCTGCCCCTGGGTGTGCCCAGCTTGCGCTGTCAGTGGGTGCCGCTTGCCGATGGTGGTCGTTACCTCAATATGCGTCTGCAATATGACTCAGCGCATTTGTTCGGCGAAAACTTCGCCATGGCCGATGTCGATTCGATTGGCTTCTCGCAAGAGCAGCTGAAAACTGTGCGTGAATTGCGCGCGCTGCCAGGCGGGATGCGTATTTTCTCCGGCCCTGTGAACCAAGGGAAAACGACGACGCTGCGCGTTATGCTCAATCGCCGTATGGTTGAGACCAACTTTGACCGTAAATGCTACCTTATTGAAGATCCGCCCGAAGGTGGCGTCATGGGGTCGAGCCAAATCGGCGTGTCGGCCTCGGTCAAGGAAGAGCAGCGCGAAAAAAGCTTCGCCGAAGTCATGCGCAGCGCCCTCCGTCTCGACCCTGACATCGTCATGCTCGGCGAAATCCGCGATATTCAGACCGCGAAATTCGCCTTTCGTCTCGCGCTCTCCGGTCGCCAAATTTATACAACTCTGCACGTCTATTCGGCGATTGCCGTGCCGCGTCGCTTGCGCGATCTCGGCATTGAACCCTATTTAATCTATGACCCTCATCTCTTGACCGGCATGTTCTGTCAGCGCCTGCTACGCGGCGTCTGTACCCACTGCCGCATCAGCATCAAGGATGCACCGAAGGAGCTGGGTGCGGACTATCTCGATTTGGCGCGTCGCGTGCGTGCCGGCCTGGCGCTTATGGATGCGCGGCGCACCAAGGCTGACCCCAAGGAGCCGCCGCTTGATCGGCTTGTTGATCCGGATATGAGCCAGGTTTATGTCGCGAATCCGGAAGGTTGCCCGAAATGTTACAAGGGGCGCAGTGGGCGCACGGTTTGCGCCGAGGTCATCTCGACGGATCTCAAGCTGATGAGTCTACTGGAAGCAAACAAAATCATTGAGGCTGAGGAATATTGGCTCTCACCCTGGGGGCTAAGCGGCATCACCATGGCTTGGCATGCGCTGGAGAAGATCCGCCGTGGCGAAGTTTCACCGAATGATGCCGAGGTTGAAGTAGGGCCGCTGGCGCGAGAGCGCGAAGTAGCGGAAATTGAACAGCGTTTGGGTGCCTGGGCATGAACTTTCAGGAATATACGCGCAGCCGCGCCATGTGGAAGTTCCGCACCAACAAGAAGATTCGCTTCCGCGTCTTCCGCAAGCTGCAGGGCATGTTGGCGATGAACGAAGCGCTGTCACGCGCTTTGGAACGGCTCTGGTATAACGCCAGCGAAATGGGCAAATATCCCAATCGCCCTGCCGCGATGGCGTTACGCGAATGGCTGCAGCGCGACCGCGCCGGTGACTCGCTCTCCGATGCCATGGCAGGCTGGGTGCCGTCCGCCGAGCTATATATGATTCGCGCCGGCGAAGAATCGGGCACGGTCGCTAAATCCCTACGTTCGATTCAAATGATGGGCGAGAGCGCCAAGGAAATGAAGACCGCCATCACCCAGGCGGTCACTTACCCGACATTCATGATTATTCTGCTCTCCGGCGTGCTCTGGATGTTCGGCGTCAATCTCATTCAGAATATGCGGAAGAATGCGCCACCTGCGGTTATCGAATCGATTGGGCCGATGGCGGGCTTGTCGGATTTCATCATGGCATGGGGTCTCGGCATTCTTCTATCCATTGTGATGATGGCGATTATCATCGTCGTGACGTTGCCGCACTGGCGTGGCAAAACCCGCGCGAAGTTTGACCGTTTCCCACCCTGGTCTTGGTTCCGCATCTGGCAGGGCACAGGTTTTATGCTCGGCCTCTCGGCGCTGATGGGCGCGCAGGTGCCGCTGCGCCGCGCACTCGAGATTCTGGAATCGCAGGGCAACCCCTGGATGAAAGAACGCGTCGCGGCGGCGGTTGAAGCGGTGCTGCAGGGTAAGAATCTCGGTGAAGCTCTGCGGATGAATCATTTTGGATTTCCCGATCCGCAGGTGGCGCTGGATTTAGAAATTCTCTCCGAGCGCGGCGATATTAGCTCCGTGCTTGAAGAAGTGACGCAGGAATGGATCAGGGAGCAAATCGACGAGCTGAAGATTCAGTCGATGCTGGTTCGGAACATCGGTCTGGCCGTCGTCGGTGCGACGATTGCTTTTGCCATGTTGACCATTCTGCACATCACCGTCGTGCTCACCGACTCGTCGAGCGGCGGCAGTAATAAATTTTAACCTCATTTTGGTAGAATGGCTGCCCATGAAGCCGATGCCGAAACAAAGGGCGCCCACGCCATACTTTACAGCGCCTGGCTTTACGCTAATCGAGGCGGGCATTGCGCTGGCTGTCATCGGACTCGTTGTGGGTGGCATATGGGTCGCCGGTAATAAGGCGCAAACCAGCGTCCAGGTCACCACGCTGGCCGAACAGGTTCATCAGATTGTCGATAATTTGCGCGGGCTATATGTTAGTCAACGCGGCATTTTCACCGACAACACCCAGGCGACGGTCAATGGCGCGGCCTGCGGCGCGGCGAACTTTAACTCCCGGCTCAGCTGCCTCGGCGCTTATCCTGCCGATATGGCAGCGGGTGGGCCGGGCGGTGCTGCGTTTCATAGTTTTGATCAAGCGCGGGCCGGTGGTTCGGTTGTCATATTGCCGCGTGACATCAATTTTGGGACACCTGGCGTCGCACCTGGGGGCGACAGCTTTGGCGTGCAAGTCTGGAATGTGCCACTTGATGTCTGCATCACACTGACGTCACAGCACAGCGCGCCGGATCAGAAATATAACCTCCGCGCCGTCTTGTTTTTGGACAATGCCAGCACGGTACTGACCAATTATGTTACAGCGAGTCGCCCGCCGGATTGGACTCTGGGCGGCACACGCGCCAATACTTTGCCGATCACGCCGACGCAAGCGGCGGCGGCCTGTAATGGGGCGATGGCGATTGAATGGATATTTAGTTTAAGGTAATGTGATGCGCTATCATCGGCCATGCGGAAAACGACAGGCAGGGATTACGCTCATCGAGCTGGCGCTGGTGCTGGGCGTGGCGGGGATACTCGTCGGCGGCATCTGGGTGGCGGCGAGCGGCGCTTATGAGGCGCATCGCGTTAATCAAACGGTCGACCAGATCCGGCAAATTGCTGAAAATATCCGTGGTCGCTATGCGACGGCCTCGGCGATACCACAGCAGGATTTTTCCGCCTTTACGCAGGCTCAAGCGGCGCTGGACCTCTTTCCGGCTGAGACCAAGCTCAATCCGGGCGTTGATCCCGCGACTTGTTCGGTCGGCACTCCTTGCTTGTTTGCCAACCCCTGGTCGAGTGACACCGGAGGAGCGAATTGCGGCGGCACTTATTGTGTGGGGTCGATCGGCAATCTATTGGTCGTCGTTCAGGGCAACGCTACGAATAGCGCCTTCGTGGTTATGTTGCGTGACTTGCCGCAAGGGGCTTGCATTAAGTTGGCGAGCCGCTTCATCGATATCTGGGACGATGTCGGCGTCAGCGGCATGGGCTTCAATAATGGCGAGGCGGCCATACCTGGTGTTGCGGTGCAAGTACCGCCGACCGTCGCTGCCATCGACGCCAACTGTGCGGCGGGCAATGCCAATGCGCTTTATATTGCTTTGAGGCAATCACCATGAGTCGTCGTCTGCTTCCGCTGCATCAGACTGGTTTCTCCATGGTCGAAATGGCGATTGTCCTCGGTGTCGTCGGCATCGTCATGGGCGGTGTCTGGACTCTGGCCGTGAAGGTGCAGCAGACCGCGCGCGTCAAACAGGCGGTAGAGCAGGTCATCACCATCAATAAAAATATCCGCAATTATTACCAGACCCAGGCCTGCATCCCGAACGGCAACCAGACGGCAACCCTGCTAGGGCTTGGCCAGAATATCTTTCCGCGCGAAATGCTCAGTGGCGGTGCTGTGATCGATTTGTGGAATGGCGGTGTGCAGGTGGTTGGCGTCAATGCGGGCTGTGACTATATCTTTCAGCTCGATTATCTCGCGCTTCCCGCCGAGACCTGTGCCGAATTAGTACCGAAATTGACGGCTGCGGGCGAGGCGTCACGCGGTCTGGTCGCCGCCGCTATCAACGGCACGGCGCTACAGGCGCTACCGCCGAACCCCACCGCCATCATCGGGGCAGGGGCAGGGCAATGCAACGCCGCGGCAACGGCCAATGTAACGCTCAATTACAAACTGCGGGTCAGCGACTAACCCGCCAGCTTTTGCTTCAATAAGTCATTGAGCATGGCCGGGTTGGCTTTGCCGCCTGTCGCTTTCATCACCTGACCGACAAAGAAGCCGAACAGCTTGTCTTTGCCGCTACGATATTCCGCGACCTTGTCGGCATTGGCGGCCAGAATATCGTCAATCGCCGCCGCAATCGCACCGGTATCCGTCACCTGCCGTAAACCTTTTTCTTCGACGATCTGCGCCGCGGCCTTGCCGCTAGCAAACATTTCCTCGAACACTTCCTTGGCGATTCGGCCCGAGATAGTGTTGTCAGCGATGAGGTCGATTAGCCCGCCGAGGGCCTCCGCTGAAACCGGCGATGTCTCAATCGTCTTGCTCGCTTTATTCAGCGCACCGAAAAATTCGCCAGTCACCCAGTTGGCGGCGAGCTTGCCATCGCGGCCTTTTGCAACATCTTCAAAAAAGTCAGCGCTCGGTTTTTCAGCGACCAGCACACTGGCGTCATAGGGCTTCAGCCCGTATTCGGCGATGAAGCGCGCTTTCTTGGCGTCGGGCAATTCCGGCAAATCAGCAGCGATACGGTCAACCAGGCCGGGCGGCAGCCGTAGTGGCAACAAATCTGGGTCAGGGAAATAGCGGTAATCATGCGCCTCTTCCTTGGAGCGCATCGAGCGGGTTTCACCCTTCTGAGTATCCCACAGACGGGTTTCCTGCTTGATGGTGCCACCACCCTCGATAACCTCAATCTGCCGCCGCGCCTCATATTCAATCGCGGCCATGACGAAACGGATGGAGTTGACGTTCTTGATCTCGCAGCGTGTGCCCAGCTTGGTATCCCCAACGCGGCGCACCGAGAGGTTGACGTCGGCGCGCATCGACCCTTCTTCCATATTGCCATCGCAGGTGCCAAGATAACGCATAATGGC
Organism: Alphaproteobacteria bacterium; assembly: GCA_017996055.1. Taxonomy (GTDB): domain Bacteria; phylum Pseudomonadota; class Alphaproteobacteria; order UBA9219; family RFNS01; genus JAGOHT01. The sequence continues at coordinate 10,150 of JAGOHT010000026.1, read as the reverse complement.
GCGCAGCTTCTTGAGATAGGCCGCTGCTTCCTCAGCGTTCCGCATATCGGGCTCGGAGACAACCTCCATCAGAGCGACACCGGCGCGGTTGAGGTCAACATAGGTTTCGCGCGGGCTCTGGTCGTGCATACTCTTGCCCGCATCCTGCTCCAGATGCAGACGGGTGATGCCGACATTACGGCTGCTGCCATCCGGCAAATCGAGCGTGATAGTGCCTTTGCCGACAATCGGCTGCTGAAACTGGCTGATCTGATAACCGGCGGGCAAATCGGCATAGAAATAATTCTTGCGGTCGAAGACCGAGGTTTCATTAATTTGCGCCTTCAGCCCCAGGCCGGTGCGCACCGCCTGCTCAACACAAACCCGGTTGATGACCGGCAACATGCCGGGGAAGGCGGCGTCGATGGTCGAGACATGGTCATTTGGCGAGCCGCCAAATGCCGCCGAAGCGCCGGAGAAGAGCTTGGCATTCGAGGTGACCTGAGCATGAACTTCAAGGCCGATGACGGTTTCCCATTTGCCGGTGGCGGTTTCGATAGTGGACATCAGGTGGTCTCTTCCGAACAAAAACACTTTAGAGCCGCATAATGCCGCGCTCTGCGACGCTTGTCACGGGGGATTCCAAGCAGAAAAAGTTTCTGCTCAGGCGTCGTTCTGCCCAGAAAGGCTCAGTATGGCCGACGGATTGACTGATATCGGCTGCATAAAAAATGCAGTATATTAGATACAGTGTTGACCATAACCGAATCGACGGTAAATCGGCGGATTCATTCCGTTAAGCGCACGGGAGCAGCATGAGCATAAAGCAAAGCCAAGTCTCGTCGGCGCCGTTGCCGTCGCTGCAGAATCTGCTGGCACCAGCTCGGGTTGAGAGGCAGGCGCAACGCGCCATCCGTGATTATCTCTATGCAGCACAGCGATTGCCCTGGCGTCTCACGCATGTGCCGCAGGAGTTTCATCCTGCTGAAAAACAACGGGTCGCGGGTTTTGCCGACGCGGCGGCACAGTGTCTGCAAACGCTGGAAAAGACAACGCCGGAGCGCGCCCTGGTCATGCTAGCGCGCATCGGGGTCAGACGCGGCAAAAGCGCACTTTTCGAGCTGGTCGCCTAGCCGTTCACGACGCCGCTTTGCGCTGCGTAACCACAGCCTACGGCGTCAGGACACCTCCTTACATGATATTTATGCAGCGGCTTAGGGGCTGCATCGCATTCTTACAGCCATCCCTTTACGCATAACAGTCTTGAAAACACTTATGCTGACGCGTTGGAGGATAGAATGCTTGATACCGTGAAAGACGCGCCTGTGAATGTTGGCGCCCATAATCATGAACAGGCCGCGGTATGTTGCGCCAGCGCCGCAGACGCGCATCGCTCTGCCGCAGCGAGCTGCCATTGCGGCGATGCTGCCAGCGCGACGGCACATGCCAAGGTAGCTGCCGATCACTGTACCAAAGCTCAGGATTTTGCCAAACAGGCCATGACCGGTTCAGCCAGCGTTTGACCGAACTTATGTCCTTTTCGGGTCGCGCCGCCCGCCGGGAGCTTTTGTGGCGTCACCAACCAGGAGAATAGTTATGGCTGCAATGAATAGAAAAATTTTTGCCCTGGTCGCGCTCGCGGCGCTGGGCTTTGCCGGTGCCGTTGGTGCCGCCACGGATTATCAGGATTCACTCAAGGATCAACGCGGCTATGCCGTGCGGGACACGGCAGGTAATTGTGTGCGCACCAAATGGTCGGGCGAAGACAGCGCTTGTGAAGATGCGGTACCCGTGCCGGTACCGCCTGTGCCGGCGGCTAAGCCGAAGTCTGCTAAAATCTTCAAGGCGGATCGGACGGTCTATTTCAAGTTCGGCAAGGCAGATTTGTCGCCACAGGCGCGTGCCCGTCTTGATGCTTTGGCGAGCAGGCTGCGCACTTCGGACGATGTGCAGTCCGCCCGCGCCGTCGGTTTTGCCGATCGCATTGGTCGCGCCGATGCGAATCTGATGCTTTCGCAACGCCGGGCGGAAGCAGTCCGGCGCTATATGGTCGCGCACCGTTACAGCAACATGCAGAACACCGAAATCCGCTGGCAGGGTGAGGGTGTGCCAACGACGCAATGCGGAGCACATCTTGCGCATACCGCGCTGGTTGCCTGTCTGCAAAATGACCGGCGCGTCGAAGTCGAGATCAGCTATCGGGCGGAACAGCAGATTTCGGATGCGCAACATTGACCCGCAGCAAGCTGAAGGGGTTGTCCCAGATCAGCGCCACCAATCGGAGAGAGACTATGAAATATTATCAACGCATGACAGCGGCGCTGCTGGTTTTACTCGTCGCAGCCTGCACCGGGCCAGCGGGCCCTCCCGGCGATACCGGACGCCAAGGGAATACGGGTAATACCGGCTATACGGGCGCGACCGGTGCGACCGGCAATCAGGGTAACACTGGTTACACAGGTTATACCGGAGCTACGGGCGCGACTGGAGCCACCGGTGAACTTGGCGATACGGGGCCACAGGGTGCCACCGGCGGCCAGGGCAAAAAGGGCAATACCGGTAACACCGGAGCCAAGGGTAGCACGGGCAGCACGGGCGGCGATGGGGCAGCAGCGACGACCGTCATCGTTCGCTAAGGCCTGCTCCGCCAGCCTACTGGGCGGCGGGCGCTTCCTGCATCATAAAAACAAAGGAAAAGAAAATGTCACACTTTAAGCAATCTCTCACGCGCCTGATTTTTGGTTGTGCGCTTCTGATGCTAGCGGGGCTATCGCCTGCAGCACGGGCGCTCAGCGCGGCCGATCTTGAGAAGGACGCGCAGCAATCGCTTCAGACGTTGGTGAAGTCAAACCCACTGGCCGCCAAGCTCGCGCCAGATGCGCGCGCCGTACTCATCTTTCCCAACATCGTCAAAGCCGGGCTGATTTTTGGCGGAGCCTATGGCGAGGGTGTTCTGAAAAAGGGCACGGTCACCACTGGCTATTACAATAGTGTCACCGCCTCGTGGGGCTTGCAGGCGGGGGCGCAGTCCTACGGCTATGTTATCTTCCTGATGAGCAACAAGGCGCTGCGCTATGTGCAGCGCTCGCACGGGTGGGAAATTGGCACCGGGCCCAGCGTCGTGGTCGTCAACGAAGGGGTGGCCAAGAATCTTTCGACCTCTACCTTGAAGGATGATGCCTATGCCTTCATTTTTGACCAGCAGGGCTTAATGGCGAGCCTGAGCATTGAAGGCACCAAGATTTCCAAAATCCGCAACCCTTGAGGTTGTTGGTCGCTTCAACTCCAACCACCAATCCAATAACGGGACAGCCTATCGGGTTGTCCCGTTTTTTTTCTTGAGCAGCGACAAGTGCAACATTGACGGATTTGGTTGGGAGACTAGGATTCGAACCTAGGTAAACAGAGTCAGAGTCTGTTGTCCTACCGCTAGACGATCTCCCATCAGGGTAAGCGGGGCGCACTCTAGTAATCCCCAGCCCGGATTGCAAGGCTGGTGCTGTCACGGTGGGGATTTGCTTGATATTAGTGGACGGAGACCGGCTCCAGCGCATGTTGCCGAATGGTCGCCTCGGCCAAAGCCCTGGCTTCAACCACCAGCAATTGCGTGCCGTCGGCAGCATAAAGCGCATGCAGTGTCCGCTCATCGACCTGAATCGTCTTGATATAAATCAGCCGGTGCATCCCATAGGCGGCCAGATTCTGCCGCGCGGCTTGCGATTCCTTACGATTCATTGGGGTTAGGCCTTGGTTTGGTCTGCTCATAGCCCCATCATAGGCCGCCTTGCATAACGAGCCTTTAATGTTCGTGAAAATTCTATTATTTACCAATATCTTGCCCACGAAAAACACTGAAAATTTCTGCAAATTTTTACCGGTATTCGCAAGGTATTTTTAATAAGTTTGGCGCATAGTTTCGATATCAGAATAAGGCAGGCCGCAAAAGCGGGTAGGACAAACGGGCGTGACGCCCCCATCCGCCCAACTTTAATCCGCCGTTGCAGCCGGACTTACTGGGACGATAACCAGCACAGGATGTGCGTTGGAAGAGGCAAAGGACTGTGCCATGGCGATATCGAAGGAGATTCTAGGGGTCTTGGTTGACCTCGTGGAGAACAAGCTGAGCTGTATGCAGGTTTCCGACCGCGACGATATGCGGGAAGTGATGATGCTGCAGCGCTGCTTGAGCGAATTACAGACGGCGAATGGCGGCGAGCGCGATATGGTCGGCTTGCTGGCGCAGATGCCGCGGCGCGGACGCCGTCGTCGTGTGGCCACCGAGATGGCCGGATAGAAATTACCCCTCCGCATTCCATCACCGGATGCACCGTGGCGGCTCTCCCTCAGGAGCCGCCACATTCCGTTTTTTTGGGTGTTTCTGGTGCCAAAGCGTCTAAAATACCAAGGAGACTAGCCTTCCCGAAAAAATTTCGTTACAAGAACCCGTCGTGGAGACGTGGCCGAGCGGCTGAAGGCAACGGTTTGCTAAACCGTCATAGGTGTTAAAGCTTATCGAGGGTTCGAATCCCTCCGTCTCCGCCACATCAAAACAGCCCCAAACGGGGCTGTTTTGATGTGGTGAAGGGAGCGGCGTAGAGCCATCCCTCCCTCGCGTGGCGCAGATTTTGTGCTGCAAAAGGAAGATCCTCTAGGATTCCCCTAGCAAGCACAACTCACGGTCTATGGCGAAAGGCTCGTTGACCAGAAACGCGGGTGAAGTAGCTGTTTTGGCATTGAAGGATGCGCCTGTCGTTGCGGCATCCGTTGTCCGTCCTGGAAATTCTGCTTTGACAGTGTCAAACTTATCCAGTGGTAGGCGGATTGCAGAAGCGATTTTGGTCGAGCCAAACCTGTCGGTTCAAGTCACGCTTCCGGCATCGGGGAGCACAAGGAGCAAACCTCTGACCCTGACAATCTGATGGCTGGCGCCTGAAGACATCCGCCAGTACATGACCCTATAGCCATTACCCCCATCGCCACCATGTTGCTCCTTTGCCACAGCTAGCGGTTTGCGCTGTGGATAAAGGTCTTTTTAAGGCATTTGCCATTCCGCGGCTTGATTCCCCGCGGTGCTGGGGGTATTTTCCCCGCACGATCTGTCGGCCAAGTGATTCTCGGCGTGTCCGCCCAGGAAAACCTATGTTGACAAACGCGTTGCCGTACCTGGCTCGCCTACTTTGCCTTTGGGCAAAGGCACCAGTCGCGGGCGGCAGCTTCTTTTGGTCTTGTCTGGCCCATTTTGGGGCAGATGTGTCCTTAATCGGCTGGGCGCGGTACGCGTCGTCAAACTGTTCGGCCATAACCTTGTTGGAGGAAACCTTATGTTCAAGAAACTCATGTCCCTGATGGCCGTGATGGTGCTCGCTGCTGCCTGTACCGATACCCCTGATACCAGCACGACCAATCCTGATGGTATTTCGAGCCAGAACCAAGCCAAGCCCGGTTCTGCTGCTGACTTCGCTGTCAATGTCGGCGACCGCGTGTTCTTCGGCTATGACCGTTCGGAGCTGACCGCTGAAGCCCGTGCGACGTTGGACAAGCAAGCCACCTGGCTGAAGAAGTATCCGCGCAAGAGCGTGACCGTTGAAGGTCATGCCGATGAGCGCGGCACGCGCGAATACAACTTGGCGCTTGGCGAACGCCGCGCCAACGCCGTGAAGAACTATCTGGCGGCTGCGGGCGTGCCGAAGGCCAGCCTGCATGTCATCAGCTATGGTAAAGAGCGTCCCCAAGTTCTGGGCGCGAATGAAGCCGCCTGGGCGCAGAACCGCCGTGGCGTGACCGTCGTCGGCGAATAAGCCGCCAACCGGTCTAAGAAATCAGCCGCGCTCCGCAAGGGGCGCGGCTTTTTGCTGCCCATTATTTTTCCTGCACCTTATGCTGCGCAGCATTTTTGGTGACAGAACCCACCTGCTTGCTCTATTTTGCAGCGCATTCGCCAAGAAATTGCCGTGATAGGACGTCATACATTTGTCAAGAAAACACGATGACGCGGTTCGCATGGCGCGCGGCCATGCGATACGGTAGGATGATTTTGGCGCCACGGGCGGCGACGGGGAGCTACAATGAAACAGACAGTACGAAACGGTTTGGCAGCTGGGGTTCTTTTGGGTGTGTTGGCGCTGGCGCCGTTGCCTGCGGCGGCGGAGGGTGGAGCTTATGGCTATAATCGCCCTGACTATGGCCGGAGCGATGATAATCGCGGCAGCGATGGCGGTGCGAGCACCTACATGGAAACGCGCGTCAGTGATCTGGAAACCCAAATCCGCAGTCTGAATGGCCGTCTGGAACAGTCCGAATGGCAGAACAAGCAGCTGCAGACGCGACTTGATAAATTGCAGACCGATGTCGAGATGCGGCTTAATCTTCTGGAGCGCGGCGGCACAGCGCAGGCCGCTATTGCGCCGCCTGGATCGCTGGCCACGCCAACCACCATGCCGCCGCAGCGCCGCGTGATGGGCGCGCCCATCAGCCCGAATGATGACGACACCATCAATCGTCTTGCGCGCGAGGGCGTTCAGGCCGCGCCGGAAAGTGACCCGACGGAGATTGAAACGCCTCCCGGCAAAATCATCAACGGCAAGCTCGGCAATCTCTATATGTCGGGCAACCGCGTCACTGGCGCAGATCAGATGGCGGTGAAGCCGCCGCTGCCCAAGCCGCCAGCTGATGCCGTGCTAGATGCCCAGGGGCAATATGATCAGGCCTTTGCCCTGCTGCGCGGCGCGGATTATGACGGCGCGGAAAACGCCTTCAAAGGCTTTATCAGCAAGAACCCGAAGAACAAGCTGGTCGATAATGCCAAATACTGGCTCGGCGAAACCTATTATGCCCGCAACCAGTTTGATGCGGCGGCGGTCGCCTTTGCTGACGCTTATCAAAGCGCGCCCAAGGGTAGCAAAGCGCCAGACAGTTTGCTGAAGCTCGGCCTCGCGCTCTCGGGCCTCAAGAAAACCGATGATGCCTGCACGACATTGGGTGAAGTGACCAAGCGTTACCCCACCGCCTCCACCTCAGTGAAAAACCGCTCAGAACAGGAAATGAAGAAATTACGATGCAAGTCTTGAAAACTGTTGCCCCGATGACCGAACCCGGGTTGCGCCCCATTCGTCGTGCTTTGATTTCTGTTTCTGATAAAACGGCTCTGAAGGAACTGGCGGCGGCGCTGCTGGCGCGTGGCATCGCCGTGCTCTCCACCGGCGGCTCGGCGAAGGCGCTGCAGGAAGAGGGCGTCACGGTCACGGAAGTGGCCGACTATACCGGCTTTCCGGAAATGCTCGACGGGCGCGTCAAGACGCTGCACCCGAAAATCCACGGCGGCATACTGCAACGCCGCGATAATGCCCAGCATCAGCAGACGGCGGCGGCGCATGATATTCCGCCCATTGATCTCATCGTGGTGAATCTTTACCCCTTCGCCGCCACGGTGGCGCGCGGTGCCGATTACGCGGCCTGCGTCGAGAATATCGATATCGGCGGTCCGGCGATGCTTCGCTCCGCCGCCAAAAACCATGCCGATGTCACGGTGGTGACTGATCCGGCACAATATGCGCCACTGCTGGCGGCGCTTGCCGCGAATGATGGCGCGGTGCCCTATGCGCTGCGGCAGGAATTTGCCCAGGCGGCCTATGCCCACACGGCGGCGTATGACGCGATGATTGCCAGCTGGTTCGCCGAACAGCGCGGCGAGGAATTTCCGCCGACCCTCACGCTCACCGCGACGCGGCGGCAGGCGCTGCGCTACGGCGAGAATCCGCAGCAGCGCGCCGCTTATTACGTCAATGACCCGCAGGGTGCGCTTGCGCGCGCGCAACAGCTGCAGGGCAAGGAACTCAGCTACAATAACCTCAACGATACCGATGCGGCGTTTGAGCTGGTCAGTGAATTTACCTCTGAGCCCGCGATTGCGATTATCAAACATGCCAACCCGTGCGGCGTTGCCGTTGCCGGAGATTTGCATACGGCGTGGCAGCGCGCTTTGGCCTGTGACCCCGTCAGTGCCTTCGGCGGTATCATCGCCTGTAATCGTCCGCTCGATGCGGCGACGGCACGGGCAATGGCGGAGATTTTCTCGGAAGTCATTATTGCGCCCGCCATCAGCGACGAAGCCAAGGCCATTCTGTCGGCCAAGAAAAATCTGCGCGTGCTGGTGACCGGAGCGATGCCCGATGCCAGCGCGCCAGGCCGCGTGGTCAAGGCCGTTTCCGGCGGCTATCTGGTGCAGAGCCGCGATAATATCGTGCTCGATGAAGCGGCGCTCAGATGCGTGACCAAGCGTCAAGCCACAGCGGCGGAGCTGCGCGATCTGCGTTTCGCTTTCACCATCGGCAAGCATGTGAAATCGAACACCATCGTCTATGCCAAGGATCTGGCGACGGTGGGGATCGGCGCGGGGCAGATGAGCCGCGTTGACAGCGCGCGCATCGCCGCGCGCAAGGCCGAAGATATGGCGAAGGCGGCGGGGCTCGCCAGTGTGCCGACGCAAGGCGCGGTCGCGGCGTCAGACGCTTTCTTCCCCTTTGCCGATGGGCTGCAGGTGCTGATTGATGCGGGCGTCACCGCGGTGATTCAACCCGGCGGTTCGATGCGTGATGGCGAGGTTATCTCCGCTGCGGATGCCGCCGGTATCGCCATGCTCTGCACTGGCGTGCGACATTTCAGGCATTGATGATAAGCACTCAGACGCCGTGCGCGTAACTCCGTAGCTTGGCTTCGTTCGCATAAGCAGGCGAGCCCTCTACGGGCTACCTCAAGTCAAGAGAAGCAGTAAACGGATTTTCTTGACCTTCGGAAAAAATTCAGTCGCTGTAATTGTTACTCAACTAGGTTAGAAACTACTTACTAAAACCTTATCTAGACCAGATCCGCCAACTACAATCCTTGCTACTTACCCTCTAGACAACTATTCATGCTCTTAACTGCTGCTGATTTGTCAGTCATATTCCTTATTTTCTCGCGACAAGGACCAACCAAATTTTGGAGGTCAGGACGCAATCCCATACTAACAACTTGTGTATCTGCAATGTTTGGATTGAGGAGAGCCGATGTGACTTGGCCAGCTAATCTCCATTTGGCGGATGATTTACAGGACTCGGTTTCACTTCGAGCCAATGTGCTGAAGGGCGCTCGCATAGCCATCAGACTACTGCACCCGCTTGTGTCAATCTTAGAAGGATTGACGAAATCATAGCTAATGAGCGCTACTTCCGGTGGGCGAACAACCGATGCTGGAGCGCTTGCCATACCAGCGGCAATGACTGGGGTATTAGACATTATTCCTGAAACGCAGGTTGCAATTGCTACTGCTGCACTTCTAAAACTTGATCTTTGCATAGGATACACCCCTTACTGCATCTCCTGATGACTGTAACAGATGTTCATGAAAGTAAGTAAATTGACGACTAGGGCGTGTCGCCAGTTAGGGGATTCCTAAGGAGCGCAACGTGTTATTGATGTGTGGGCGGCTTGAATAGAGAGGCTGACTGTTGACAAGACGCTATGCGTTGCACGCATGATAAACTCCCTATAAAATCAATGCGCTAACTATGGCGTGGCGGGGAAGGGGCTTGTCGACGGCTCTAATGCCAAGGCGAATATGTTAATAAATTAGGCTTTGGCAGGTATAACCGCTGGTTTGACAACGGCAGCGCCCGTAAAACTTGACTTGGCGGCAGCCTCTTGCCTATAAAGCCGCCTCTGCCGCAACCATGCGGTGCTGAAGGTTTTTTGGTGTGGCCCTCAGGCCAGACACCGATGGTAAGAAAAGGATAAGTAATCATGGCCCGCGTTTGTGCCGTTACCGGTAAGAAGCCCCATTTTGGCAACAATGTCAGCCACGCTAATAACAAGACGCGTCGCCGCTGGCAGCCGAACTTACAGGTCTGCTCCTTCCCGTCGGAAGTGCTGGGCACGATGATCACGCTGCGTCTGACGCCGCGCGGCATCCGCACCGTCGAGCATCGTGGCGGTATCGACTCCTACCTGCTCAACAGCAAGGATTCGGAATTGTCGGTGGACGTCAAGGTGCTGAAGCGCCGCCTGACACGTGCGCAGGAAAAGAAGATTGCGAAGGCGGCTTAAGACTTCCTTCAAAGTTTCTTCACGAGATTAAGGCACTGTCATGAGACAGTGCCTTTTTCTTTGGACAAAATTTGGAACGCCGATGACGGTT
>JAGOHT010000025.1 GCA_017996055.1 Alphaproteobacteria bacterium | reverse complement strand
GGCGGCATTCGCGAGACCATGATTTCCGACATTGTGTTGGTTGCGGTTGGCCGTCGTCCCTATATCGACGGCCTTGGACTGGAAGCCGTGGGCGTTGCACTTGATGAACGCAAACGCGTCAAGACGGATGCACACTTCGCGACCAGTGTTCCTGGCATTTATGCTATCGGCGACGTCATCGCCGGACCGATGCTGGCGCACAAGGCCGAAGAAGAAGGTGTCGTCTGCGTCGAGATGATTGCGGGCCAGAAGCCACATATTAATTACGATGCCATTCCTGGCGTGGTCTATACTTGGCCGGAAGTCGGCACAGTAGGTAAGACCGAGGAAGAGCTAAAAGTAGCAAATGTCGCTTACAAAATTGGCAAATTCCCCTTCTCCGCCAATGGCCGTGCGCGCGCCATGGGCGACAGCGAGGGGTTCGTGAAAATACTCGCCGATAAGGTGACCGAGCGCGTACTCGGCGCGCATATCATAGGTCCGGATGCCGGAACGCTGATTGCGGAACTCGCCATGGCAATTGAGTTTGGCGCCAGCGCGGAGGACATTTCGCGCACTTGTCACGCTCACCCGACGCTTAATGAAGCGGTGAAAGAGGCCGCTCTCGCGGTCGATGGCCGCGCGGTGCATATTTAGTGTAGGGTCTTTTCCGGCTTGCCAAACCACATGCGGTAGCAGTTGACGAATGGCATGTAGAGAAACGGCCAGAATTTATTAAAGGTCGCGCTCTCCTTGCCGATACCTAATGTAGTAATCGGCCCTTTGTCGGGAATGATCAGCGTCCCGAAAAGCCAGTCCCACACCGATAGGCAAAAGCCCATATTCTTGCCGTAGTGCTTGGGGTTGTTGCTGTGATGCAGTTGGTGGTGCGCCGGGCTGTGAATGAGGTATCCCCAGAAGCCCGTCAGAGGTAGCCAGATATGCGAATGGCGTAGATTAAAAATCGTAATATAAAAGCCCAGCATAATGATGTTGACGCCGATGAGCCGATATTCAGCCGCCGTCGTTCCGAAAAGATAGTTCATAAGGATATGGGCGATGCCGGTCGCCGAAACCACAAAAAAGCCAGACTCGAATTCCTCAAACGGGTGCATCCGCAAAACCGTGAAGGGTGTCATGACCTCGGCCGCATGATGCCCCTTATGGAATTCCCACAGCCAAAGCACCTTGTGCATCAGCATATGCGCAAACCAGTAAGCGAGATCAAAGACCAGAAAAAGTACCACCGTTTCAACCGCCACGCGCCACCAGCTATCATCCGCAATTTGCGGCGGCGCGCCAAAAAAAGCGGTCAATGCTGTGGCAAAGAGACCGCTGACATATGCCCCTGATATAAAAACAGCGCCATAGGTCAGCGGCTTGAGCATCCGGATAAATATGTAATACTGGTAGTCAAAGATCGCTGAGCCGTGCAAAAAAACTTCTTTGGGAAAGATATATTGCCAGAAACCGTGCAACGGCTTGCCATTTGCCACGCGCCGGCGCAGCCCGTACCATACCGCAACTAAAAATAAATTGGACGCAAGATAAAAAATGCTTAGCCCGACGCCCCAGTAAATCAGGTCATACATCGGGGTAGCGAAGGCTTCACGAAGCAGTTCCATCAAACGCAATACCCTCGGTTATCGCAACACGCTTTTGCCATCCATCACCGTGGGCTGCGGCAGCCCCATGAGTTGCAGCAAGGTTGGTGCGATATCAGCAAGCCTGCCGTCCGCAATGCCCTTCGTCGTCTTTGGTGCGCCAAGCAAAATCATCGGCACCCGATTTAGTGTGTGCGCGGTGTGTGGCCCGCTCGTTTCCGGGTCATACATCATCTCACAATTACCGTGGTCGGCAGTAATGAGCATCGCGCCGCCCTGACGCTCGACCGCGGCGGCGAGCGCACCGATACCAGCATCTACCGCCTCAACCGCTTTGATGGCTGCCGCCAGAATGCCGCTATGGCCAACCATATCGCAGTTAGCGTAATTGATGACGATGAGATCGAATGTTCCGCTCTCGACCGCCGTGACGACCTTCGCCGTCACCTCGGCGGCGGACATCTCCGGCTGCAAATCATAGGTCGCGACCTTAGGCGACGGGACCAGGATACGCTCTTCACCAGGATAGACCGTCTCCAGCCCCCCGTTAAAGAAGAAGGTCACATGCGGGTATTTCTCCGTTTCGGCTATCCGCAATTGCTTGAGGCCAGCGCGTGACACAATCTCGCCTAGCCCCTCGCGAATATCCTTCGGTGGGAACAATGTTGTCAGCAATTTATTGAGCGCTGACGAATATTCCACCATGCCGGTCGCGGCGGTGAAATTCACCACGCGGCCACGGGTAAAACCATCAAAAACCGGGTCAAGCAGCGCGGTCAGGATTTCGCGCGCGCGGTCGGCACGGAAGTTGGCGCACAATATCCCGTCGCCATCCTTCATGCCTTGATAATCCGGCATCGCCAGCGACGGCACAAATTCGTCACCAGCGCCCGCCGCATAAGATTCTCGCAACGCCAGCACAACATCGTTCACGCGCGCGCCGCGCGCATCGACAAGCAAATCATAGGCCTGCTGCACCCGTTCCCAGCGCTTGTCGCGATCCATAGCAAAGTAGCGCCCACAAAGTGTAGCCAGTTTCACCTGTGGCAAGCTTTGCATTTTCGCAATAAGCGGCGGCAATGATTCAACGGCCTGTTGCGGCGGCACGTCACGGCCATCTAGCCAGACATGAAAAGCCACCGGCACACCGGCATCGCTCACGATTTTTGCCAACGCGAGCATATGGTCTTGATGGGCGTGGACGCCACCTGGCGAGGTCAGCCCTAGCAAATGGCAGGTGCTACCAGACACCTTGAGTTTCGCAATATGCGCCTGGAGGATTGGGTTGCGCGCCAGTTCGCCTGCCGCAATTGCGCGGTCAATCATCGGCAAATCTTGAAACACCACACGTCCAGCGCCAATATTCATATGCCCGACTTCGGAATTGCCCATCTGCCCTTGTGGCAATCCAACATGCTCTTCGGAAGCGTCCAGGAAGCCATGCGGATATTTTGCCCATAAGGCATCAAAATTGGGTTTGCGCGCCTGCGCGACGGCATTATTCTCCGTCTCAGGCCGCCAGCCGAAACCATCTAAAATACAAAGCACAACCGGTCTGCAACGCTGAACCATAGAACCCTCTCAAATGAAGGGTGTATTTTAGCGCAGCAATATGGCGGGGGTCACGCCTAATTTAACGGCGGCGTGGACCGATAACCGCCAGGCCAAAAGGCACGGTTTCAGCGCCCACCACGAGTTTTGGGTAGATTTTCACCACTGGCTGACCATATTGCAGTGCCCAGTCCGGCACGGCTTCTCTTCCGTTGCGCGGATCCCAGACGACGAGCGCACCATGTTCGAATACAGTTTCCGCTGATGTCCATGGGCTAATAAACGGATTCCCTTCCACCAGAATTTGTGGACGGTCGCGGCCATACCAGGCGATATTGCCGCCATACCAGGTATCGCTGATGATGACCCGCAGAGGCTCCCCCTGCCCTTCACTTTGCCAGAGACTATCGCCTAGCTTCGCCAATTCTTCCCCCGGGAAACTCGTCCGCCAAGGACGAAACCCGTAGGGCACACTATAGAGTGCACCACAAACGATGCAGATGGGGATGATGACCCAAGCGGCGCGTAACAAATTGCGCGCCCAGACGCTGGCCTCCCAGGTTGGATTCCAGCGTTGCGCCAGCCAAAGCGCCAGAAACGGCCACAGTGCCATGCCCCACATATCGCGCGGCTTGCCCCCCGCCAGCAGCACCGAGACTAATGTGAGCACAAATGGCGCCCAGGTAAGGATATCGAGGTAGCGGCGGCCTTCGCCGAAAAGCGGCGGTACTTCACGCCGCGCCAGCCAGGCCAGCCCAACCATCGGGCTAATCACGAGCAGCTGTGTGAGTGCGAATTGAGCGACATATCCCACCAGGACGAGCATGTTTTCCGCTGGAACAAGGCGCGACTGCGCGTAAGTGAAGGGCAGCCAATTATTGCTCACCAGCCAGTAAAAATGCGGCATGAAAACAACAGCTGCCAAGGCCGCAGCCAGCCAAGGCCCCGGCAGCGACAGCAAGCGTCGCGCTGAGGGCTCAAAAATCAAGAAGAGTGGGAAACTCAAGAGCAGAAGCAGAAAACTATATTTGGCCAGCAGGCCTAGACCGGCGCACAAGCCAAGCCCAATCCAATCACGCCAGCGGTTCCAGCAATAGGCCTGCCAGAAAAACAGCCCGCTAAGCGCATAGAGCGGCAGTTGCACGACATTCGGGTTAAACTCAGTAATCGCAGTGGTAAAATAGAAACAAGCGCTGAGAACAAACACCCCCATCAGAGCATTGCAGGGTTCAAGCAGCTGCCGCCCCAGCCGCCATAGCGCCCAGTATGTCAGCAGTAAGGCCACGCCGCTCAGCGCATAAATGGCCGCATCGCTGCGCCCACCCAATAGCGCAGCAGATTCTAGCAGCCAGGCTTGTAAGGGCGGGTGCTTATAGGTGCCAAGCGGCCAGCCATGCCCCCAGGCCAGTCCTTCAATGACATCCAGCGGCAAGTTTTGATAAATCAGCAGTGGGAGCAGCATCCAGACTAAGGCCTGCGACACTGCTAAGAGCCAGAAACGGCGCGTCTCCAGCTCAAGTCTCATCGTAGAACCCTTCCCGCGCCGCTATGAGGTAAAGCGGTCGTGCTTTTACTTCATTGAACACCCGGCCAAGATACTCGCCGATAACGCCGAGGCTGATGAGCTGGATGCCTCCCAGAAATAAGACGGCTACCATCAAGGAGGCATAGCCAGGCACATCGACGCCATGCGCGATGGTATCAAAAATCAGGAAGCCGCCATAGCCGAGTGCAACCAGGGAGAAAACGGCGCCTAGAGCCGACCAGATTTTGAGTGGCATGTTGCTGAAAGCAGTGATGCCGAGAATAGCGAAGCCGATCAGTCGCAGAAGCGGGAACTGACTCTGGCCATGCGCACGCGGTGCAATACTGACCGGCACCGTTACGCGCTTATAGCCTACCCAGCTGACGACGCCTTTCATATAGCGGTTACGTTCCGGCAGCTGCAAAATAGCGGTGACCACCTTACGGTCGTAAAGATTGAAATCGCCGAGCCCGACCGGAATATCAATCTCGCTCAGCCGCGACATGAAGAAATAATAGACCTTGGTCAGCGCACGGCGCAGAGGATGGTCAAACTCCCGCCCCTGTCTAAGGGTCATGACAATTTCGCCGCCTTGAAGCCAGGCCGCGCGCATCGCGGGCAAGGTCTCCGGCGGATGCTGCATATCGCAGTCCATTGTCACGACCGCTGCACCTGTTGCACCTGCTAGCCCGCAATTCAGCGCTGCCTCTTTACCAAAATTGCGCGACAGACGGATGAGTCGCAGATTGGGCATCGTGGTGCGTTGCTGTTGCAAAACCGCCCAGGTCGCGTCGGTCGAGCCGTCATCAACCACGATAATCTCATAGCTGCACGCCAGCGGACCAAGAACGGCATGGATTCGCAACAGCATTTCAGGCAGATTGAGCGCCTCATTATGCGCCGGCAGCACCAGACTGAGTTCGGGAGAAACGGCCATGCTAACCAGAATTTAGTTGAACTGGCTGTTAAATTATTCTGTATGACCCCTTGATGCAAATGGAAGATTCTAACCCAAAACCCATCATTCTTTGCGCCGACGATTACGGGCTGGATGAAGGCATCAGCCGTGCCATCCTTCAGCTCGCTGAACGTGGGCGAATTAGCGCCATCAGTGTCATGGTCGGCGGGCGGGATTGGCGGCGCGCGGCGCCTTTGCTAAATCCGCTCCTCGGCAAAATTGCAGTTGGGCTGCATTTTACGCTGACCGAGTTACCGCCCCTTGGCGCTATGCCTCGGTTGGCGCCTGGTGGCCACAGTCCGGAACTTGGCAAACTCCTGCGGCTTGCGCTGTTCCGGCGTATCGATCCCTATGAGGTCGCGGCGGAACTCCATCGCCAGGCGAAGGCTTTTATTGAGGCAACTGGCCAGTTGCCCGACCATATTGATGGTCATCAACATATCCATGTCTTGCCGGGAGTGCGGGAGCCAGTGCTGGCGCTCGCCAAGGAATATGGCTGCGCCGTCCGTCGCAGCGCAACGTCGCTCGCGGCGTTCCAGAGCAAACTCGCGGCTCGGCGTAAAGCCGCTGTTATCAACATTTTGGCGGGTGATTTTGACAACCGGCTCCAGCGCCACCTCATCACCTGCAATGCACAATATTTCGGCCTACACGCCTTTAACCCAACGCAGCCAATCGGGCCGCGTTACCGCGCCTGGCTCAAGGGGTCGCGTCCTTATTGCCTCATCAACTGTCACCCCAGCCGGGGACAGATGCTGGAAGACAAACTTTCCGGTTGGCGACAGTATGAGTATGATTTTCTCGCGTCTCCGGCATGGCCTGCTATGCTGCGCGAAGAAAACTGCACGTTAATGGCATGGCCTTTGGCATGACAAAGGCGTATTTGCCTTTATCACGAACCGTTTCCTGTACTATTTCAGACATAATTCATTGCTAACGCAAAAGTTGAAGCAGTACCGGCATGAAGTAGAACTGGCATGAAACAAAACTGGTGGCATAGACTCAAAGCGCGTTTCAATGGCCGGGGTGGCAAGCGTCCTGGCACACGCCGTGTTGCCTTGAGGAAACGGCAGGTACGTATTGCCTTGCCCTGGAGCTGGATTGGGCGTGCTGCGATACTGTGCTTCATCTGGGGGGGCGTTGGACTGGTTGGTCTGCTCGGCTGGTATGCCTATGACCTGCCGGATATTCATCAAATCGAGGGCCGCACCCGTCGCCCCGCCATCACAGTGCTGGCGCAAGACGGCTCGCGCATCGCCCGCTTTGGTGATTATTTTACCGCGCAAGTGCATGTACGGGCGATGCCAAAGTCACTTATTAATGCGGTAGTCGCCGTTGAAGACCGACGCTTCTTCCATCATTTCGGTGTTGACCCATGGGGTCTTCTGCGCGCGATTGTGACCAATATCCGCGCCGGACACATGGTTCAGGGCGGATCGACCATCACGCAACAGCTGGCAAAAAATCTTTTTCTGACGCCTGCGCGCACACTACGCCGCAAGATTCAGGAAATGCTGCTCGCCTTCTGGCTCGAACATGAATATAGCAAAGACCAAATCCTGACCGCTTATCTCAATCGTGTTTATCTTGGTGCCGGGTCCTTTGGCGTTGGTGCAGCCACTGAAACCTATTTCAGCAAAACCCTTGGTCAGCTCAACTTATATGAATCCGCTGTCCTCGCCGGGTTACTCAAAGCACCAAGTAAATATGCGCCAACCAATGATCCGGATGCCGCGCGCGACCGCGCCGCTGTCGTGCTAACCACAATGGTTGATGCTGGTTACATTTCCGAAACAGAGCGCAGCAAAGCCCTGGCAGGCGCCGCTAAATCTAACCCGCCAACCCCGAAATTTGATGGCCGTTACTTCGCATCCTGGATTGTCGAGCAAGCCCAACAATATGCCCAAGCGATGGGACAAGACCTGGTCATCAGCACGACCCTTGACCCTCGACTTCAACAAACCGCCGAACGTGCACTTGACCGCGTGCTTTCTGATGCCGGACGCAAAAAGCAGAATGTCGAACAGGCGGCGCTGCTTTCCATGAGCCCGGATGGCGCAATCCGCGCATATGTTGGCGGCGCGGATTTTGACGACAGCGCCTTTGACCGCGTTACCAGTGCCAAGCGCCAACCTGGCTCATCCTTCAAACCCTTCGTCTATCTAGCCGCCATTCTTGGTGGCCTAACGCCGGACAGCAGTGTCTATGACGGTCCAGTCGATATCGGTGATTACGCGCCAGATAATTATCAGGGCAAATTCTTCGGCACGACCACGGCGCGCGAAGCGCTAGCGCGTTCGATGAACTCGGTCGCGGTCAAGCTGGCGCAAGAGCATGGCATCGACAATGTGCGGCGCATTGCCCGCCAGCTCGGCATCAGCAGCCCGTTGGGGCAGGACCTTTCCCTTTCCCTCGGCACCAGCGAAGTCTCGCTCTATGAAATGACCGGCGCTTATGCCAGCATCGCCGCCGCCGGACAGGCGGTGACGCCCTATGCCATCACCGAAATTCGTGGACGCGACGGCAATGTTATCTATCGGCATACACGGGCGAAGATGCCGCAAGTCGTCGATGCGGGAGCAACCGCAACCCTCGTCGATATAATGCAAAGCGTGGTGGCGCGTGACGGCACCGGTGCGCGCGCAGCGCTCGACCGTCCGGTCGCCGGCAAAACTGGCACAACCCAGAATTATCATGATGCCTGGTTCGTCGGTTTCACCGCTGACTACATAACCGGTGTCTGGTGTGGTAACGACGATAACCACGCGATGCGTAAAATCAGTGGCGGCACCATCCCGGCTCGCATCTGGCACGATTACATGCAAGCGGCTGAGGCTAAATTGCCGCCAAGGGATTTGCCCGCACTTACCTATACCAGCTTTTGGGCAGCCCGCACTCCGAACGCTAAGCTGCCCAATATTTCCGGCGCGGTCACGGATGTCGCTGACGAAGTTGGTGGTTTGATTGGCCGCCTGCTGGGTGATAAGTAGGGACAATGTGTTGGCAGGAGCGGAGTTTGGTCACAAGCGGTTGAGCCAAGGCGGTTATTCGCCGGACTATTGCGCCCGTAAGAACGACCTGCGAAACTCGGCAAATAACCGGCACAGGCACAGAGCGCGTGATGAAGGGCTCCTATTAACTTTTGCTGACTCAAAGATGTAGAATCTATGGCTGTTTATACCCCCATCACGCGTCAAGAACTTGAGGACTATTTGCGGTTGTATCCGCTGCCGCCGCTTGCCGATTTTTCTGGCATCGCGGCCGGCGTATCCAACAGCAATTTCCTGCTCAATTTTACAGACGGGCATAAAGTTATCCTCACTCTGTTCGAGGAACGCACCCCTTGGGGCGACTTGCCCTATTTTCTGGCACTGATGGAACATCTGGCGGCGCTTGGTATTGGATGCCCCAGACCGGTGCGCGGCCGCGACGGTGCGGCTCTGCACGCAATTGCTGCTCACCCCGCCGCAATGGTTAGCTTCCTGCCAGGTGCGTCGGCGATGCGGCCAGGGGCACGGCATGTTTCTGCCATGGGCGCACAAATGGGGCGGATGCACCGCGCTGTCGCCGATTTCCCAGTGCGACGGCGGAATAGTATGGGGCCTGCTGTCTGGTACGATTTACTTGCCAAGAGCGACGATGGTACAACGGCGCTCGCCGAGATTCGGCACCATGCTGCGCAGGTGCAGGCACAGTGGCCGCATGATCTGCCTCAAGGCGCTATCCATGCCGACCTCTTCCCTGACAATGTTTTCTTTAACGGCGAGCAACTGACTGGTGTCATCGATTTCTATTTTGCCTGTCATGATTTCTTTGCATATGACCTGGCCATCGCGCTGAACGCCTGGTGCTGCGATACGACCGGCGCCGTTCAGCCCAATTTGGCTCGCGCCATGCTTCATGGTTATCAAGCAGAACGCCCGCTAACGCCGGACGAACAACACGCCATGCCGTTGTTGCTGCAAGGCGCTGCCTTGCGATTTTTCTCCAGCCGCCAATATGACTGGCTGCATCATCCGCCGGACGCGTTGCTGACGCCAAAAGATCCCAAAGATTTCCAGAATATCCTGGCGTTCCATCTTGAGAATCCACTGATCTTCGCTGAATGGTTGCTATGACGATTGTCGAAATATTCACCGACGGCGCTTGTAGCGGTAATCCGGGTCCTGGCGGCTGGGGCGCGCTGCTGCGCTGGAAAGATACAGAAAAGGAACTCTCTGGCTTCGCCAAGGAAACGACGAATAACCGCATGGAGCTGATGGCGGCCATCATGGCGCTCGAAAGTTTGAAGCGCCCCGCCACCGTCAAGCTATATACCGACAGCAACTACGTGAAAGACGGCATCAGCAAATGGTTACCAGGCTGGGCGGCGCGCGGCTGGAAAACTGCCGATAATCAACCGGTCAAGAACAAGGACTTATGGCAACGGCTGCAAGCAGCAGCGGCGCAACATACGGTGGATTATATCTGGGTGCGCGGCCATGACGGCCATAGCGAGAATGAGCGGGTTGATGCCCTAGCGCGCGCCGCGGTCAAACAAGGTTTGAACGGCGGTTAGTCATCGACATCTTTCCAGTCCTGCGGCGGGCCAAGAATTTTAATGGCCGTGCCGAAGATATGTGTTTCATAGACCGGCATATAGAGCATCTGCCGCTGCTGCACCGTATAGCGCAAGACTTGGTATTGCGCGTGAATAATCGCGTCGGCACCGATACTGAAGGCAAGTTCCTGCATTTGGGTGATGGCGCGCTGCGTTGCCTGATCGGGCTCGATGAGCTGGTTACCGCCAAATTCCGCATAACCAATCGTGCGGATTGTATCCAGGACAGCATAGCGATATTTGACTTCACCGGTGATGATACGGATGGCGCGCACCCGCACTTCACGATCTTCTTCCATCGCCGCCGCGCGCGCGGCTTCTTCCTGCTGCGTCCGCGCGGCGCGCTCCCGCTCGGTCCGGATGCGTTCCCGCTCTTCGCGCGCCTTGCGCATTTTTTCTTTCATAGAGCCGAGCATACGTCACCTTGGCCACGCACCTGCGTGTCTTCTTTCAAAAGCCTATCGCTAAGCGACTATTAGCGCAAGCTCTTGCCAAATCGTTACCGGCGCAATGCCTTTTTGCCGTAAAGCCCGTAATGTCGCGCTCTGGTCACGTTTGGCATAGCGTTTGCCAGTCGAATCGGTCATCAGTTTATGGTGGTGATATTGTGGGTAAGGCAGTCCCAGCAGCGCTTGTAACAGGCGGTGCACATCCGTCGCCCGGAGCAAATCCCGCCCGCGTGTGACCAGCGTGACCCCTTGCGCCGCGTCGTCAACGACAACGGCCAGGTGATAAGCCGCCGGGGTCTCCTTACGCGCCAGTATGATATCACCAAAATCGGCAGGGTTAGACTTGACGTGCCCCAGTTCGGCATCATGCCAAGTCAGCGGCCCCGCCTGCTCTATAGCCTTTGGCATATCGAGCCGCCAGCAATGAGAGAGACCTGCATCTATCCGTTCTTGCCGTTCTGCAGCGCTAAACCCATGGCAAAGCCGTGGGTAGCGCGTGCCCTCTGGCCCATGCGGCGCATGGCCGGCGGCGGCGATTTCCGTCTCAATCGTTTTCCGTGTGCAGAAACACGGATAAAGCAGCCCCCGTTCCTTTAGCTGCGCTAAAGCCGAGCGGTAGGCTGGGAAATTATGTGATTGGCGCAAGACGGGCTCCAGCCAATGCAAACCGAGCCATTGCAAGTCCTCGTAAATCGCCGTGATAAATTCCGTTTGACAACGGGTGGGGTCAATATCTTCGATGCGCAGTAAGAAACGACCGGCCTTACCCGCCTGCTGCGCCGCGAAACCTGCGGCATAGGCATGCCCCAAATGTAGGAGGCCGGTGGGGCTGGGCGCGAAACGGGTTACTACTCCCGTCATTTCTCAACAGCGATTTTTTGCAAAATGGCCAGCGCCATGGACTGCTCCGGTTGCAGCGCAAGCGCTTGCCGCGCATCGCTACGGGCGCGTGCCATCGTGCCTAACTTTAGCCAACAATCGGCGCGCAGCGCCCAAAGCGCGGCATCACCCGGCGCCAATTTCAGAGCGTAGTCCAACTCACGCTGGGCATCCCAAAATTGCTCGGCCTGCATTAAAGCCGTGGCGTGGTCATGCCAATAGGCGGCTTGCTTCGGCGCAAGCTTTATCGCCGCGGCGAAGGCCTTTCCCGCCGCGGCAGGCTGATTGGCACGCATTAAAGCCCAACCCGCCTTACTATAAAGCCGTGCAGATTCGGCCTTATCGGGCTCTGTCGCAGCGAGGCGCGCAAAATCTTTGGCGGCATTCGTGAAGCCGCCGGTCTGGAACGCGGCTGTCGCCCGACACAGCAAGGCAGCTTGGTCATTGGGATTCTGGCGCAGCGCATCGAGTGCCAGCACAAACGCATGGTCAGGATCTGACTGCGCCAATACAATACAAGCCGGTTGCTGCGCTTGCACAGACAACGCCCAACTTAGGCTAAGCAGCAAGAAAAGCGCGCCCTTGCCGGAATGAGATGAATTCTTTAGCTTCATGATTATGCCGCGTATCTTTATCTTTGGCCTCGGTTATAGCGCATTGGCGCTTGCTGGGCAGCTACGAAGTTTAGGTTGGGAAGTCGCTGGCACCACGCGGCGAGAAAGCAAGATTGCTGACCTGCGCCAGCTTGGCTTTACCGTTTACCCCTTTAGCCGTGGCGAACCGCTGACCGTCGGCAGCGCTGCGCTGGCCGACTTTCCCTACATCCTCAATTCTGTACCGCCCGATGACCTGGGCGATCCAGTCTTTGACCTGCACAGCTGCGATATTGTGGCGCAAGCGCCGCAGTTGCGCTGGTTTGGTTTGCTCTCGACCACGGGGGTCTATGGCGACCATCAAGGCGCGGTCGTCGATGAAACCTGTCCATGCCACCCGACCAGCACCCGTGCCGCTATGCGCCTCAAAGTTGAGACCCAATGGCTTGATTTGCAAAAAAACTGCGGCCTGCCGCTGCATGTTTTTCGATTAGCCGGAATATACGGTCCTGGCCGTAATGTGCTACGCGATCTGCAACGCGGCCAGGCGCACCAAATCGTCAAGCCAGGCCACCGCTTCAACCGCATTCACGTGGCCGATATCGTGCAGGCGCTAGTTGCTTCGCTGCACAAACCGGCACCGGGCAATATTTACAATATAGCCGACGACCAGCCCGCAAGCAGCGATGAAGTGGTGCGCTACGGGGCAGAACTATTGGGGATACCGGCACCGCCTCCCCTGCCCTATGCAACGGCTCCGCTCTCGCCGATGGCAAAAATTTTTTATGCCGACAACAAGATTGTTGGCAACGCAAAGGCCAAACAAAATCTTGGGCTCAAGCTGATCTACCCAACCTTTCGGGAAGGCTTACGGGCGCTTAAGTCATAAGCCCGGTACCTTGCGTCATGAAATGCCAGATTTCAGGCCGATCCTGCTTCAGGCGACGCAGCAGCCCTTCAATTTTGGCATAAGCGGGCTGGCGCATGCCGTGATAATCGACAAGAGGCCCCACCGGCGCGAAATACAGCCCCAGCCCTTCCAGCAGGCGCAGGAGCGCGGGTTCGGCCAGCACCACGACATGCGTGATATGCGCTTCGCGCGCCTGTTGCAGCATAACGCGCAGCAGCCCCAGGCTGGTATGCGGAATCCGCCGTTCATTATCGCCGTCCAGCCACGGGCTCACGGCACCATAATCTCCGTCATTCCAGCGACGACGAAAATCTTTAGCGATGATAAAGCGCGAAATTTCCGCGCTGGTATCAAGGGGAATTTCCTGCAGCAAGCCTGGCGCCAGCTGCAGGCATGGCAAGGCTACATCTGGCGCAGGCAGAATCAGACGCACCGTCGCGACGAAGCGACCGTCCGGCTTGTAGCACAGCACGGCTTGGCGTGCATGGCGGTCAAACCCGTCGGTCTCGACCTGTTCCGGATAATCGGCAGCATTCAGCAACTGTCGTTCGATGCAGAGGCCCTGGTAGCGCAAGTGATAAGCGGCATTCTGCAAAGCTGACGAGTTGGCAGGCAGCGCATCAAAATACTGCTGATACATTGCGGTGAGTTCGAGCGGATCAGCATAACGTGGTTCGGCGGGTTTACGTCCGCGCCGCCGTGCCGAGAGCATCACGGACATGGCAATACCTCAAAATAATAAATTGGCTTTTAATGCCCCTATTTTGCCGGGAAGGTCTTAAGGTCGCGTTAGTAATTCGCCGCATTTGGCCTATATACCGGCATCCACAAACCCTTAGGCTAACCAGCCTTAAGCGGAGCTTGCTGCGCGTAAGACCTCTTCACTAATTCTTTAGCCTGTTGCAGCAGATTATTGCCGCCTCACCTTCTCACCGCGCAGGATGCCATGATGCAGAAAACCCCCATTACCGTTGCCTATGGCGACGGCATCGGCCCGGAAATCATGCCCGCCGCCTTGCAAATTTTGGATGCTGCTGGGGCGCAGCTCGCTATCGAGACCATCGCCATCGGGGAGAAGGTTTACCTGAACGGCAACACGACCGGCATCGCCGACGACGCCTGGGATTCCCTACGCCGCACCAAGGTGTTTTATAAAGCGCCCATTACGACACCGATTGGCGAAGGCTACCAGAGCCTCAACGTCACGGTGCGTAAAACGCTTGGCCTATTCGCTAATATCCGCCCCTGCGTCGCCTATCACCCGTTCGTCGCAACCAAGTTCCCCGGCATGGATGTCGTCATCGTCCGCGAGAATGAGGAAGACCTCTATGCCGGTATTGAGTATCAGCAAACGCCCGATGTCATGCACTGCCTCAAGCTTATCAGCGTCCAGGGCTCGGAGCGTATTATTCGCTACGCTTTCGAATATGCCAGACAGTATGGCCGCAAGAAGGTCACCTGCCTGCACAAGGCCAATATCATGAAGATGACGGACGGTTTGTTCCGCACTATTTTCACCAGGGTCGCTGCCGAGTATCCAGACATCATCAATGACCAGATGATTATAGATATCGGTACCGCCCGCCTCGCCGCTCAGCCCAACAGTTTTGACGTTATCGTCACGCTCAATCTGTATGGCGACATCATCTCCGACGTCGCGGCGGAAATTACCGGCTCGGTCGGTCTCGGCGCTTCAAGCAATATCGGCGCGCAGGTGGCGATGTTCGAGGCCATTCACGGCTCCGCCCCGCAAATTGCTGGCCAGAATATCGCCAACCCTTCCGGCTTGTTGCTTTCTGGCGTGTTGATGCTGCTCCATATCGGTCAGGCGGAGGTCGCGGCACGGGTGCAGAACGCCTGGCTACGAACGCTGGAGGAAGGGCTGCACACCGGCGATGTCTATAAGGAAGGTGTCAGCAAGCAAAAGCTCGGCACTAAGGAATTCGCTGACGCCGTCATCGCGAGGCTGGGACAGCTGCCACAAACCATGCCCGTCGCTGACTATAAGAATGCAGGTCGGATGACGATTCCCGCCGTGCCTATCATCGCGGCGGAACCGCAGGAGCTTGTCGGCGTCGATGTCTTTATTGGCTGGACTGGCACCGCCGATGCGCTCGCCGCAAAACTGCAGCAGCATGGTGTGCCGGCACTCACGCTGGCCATGATCACTAATCGTGGTGTTCGGGTTTGGCCAAACGGTTTTGCCGAGACGATGTGCAGCCAGCATTACCGTTGCCGCTATACCGGCAAAGGCATCACGCAAAAAACTATCGTTTCGCTGCTGTCACGATTGACCGATGCGGATTGCGATATTCTGTTGACCGAAAGCCTGCGCAACTTTTCGGGCAAGCGCGGCTACTCGCTCGGACAAGGTGAATAAAACATTAAACCGAAATGATCTCCGCAAAACTGTCACGCTCGGCAAAATTTTCCGCACGAAATGACTAGCGCGGCAAATTTTGCCGATTTTATTAATGACATTTTTACGCAAATCACGCCATCTTCGCTGAATGCTTCGGCACACTCTTTGCCTAAGCAATCGTATCAGAAGCGGTTTCATCCCTTGAAACATGGCTTCGCTAGCGGGAGTGGTGTTGTGGACAGTCTCATTCAAACCTTGCGCACCCTGGGTCCGATTCGTCTGGCGGCAATCGGCATCGTCGCTCTCTCGCTGCTGGGCTTCTTCACTTTCATGACGACGCGGATGACCTCCGGGCAAATGGCGCTACTCTATAGCGACCTTGAAGGACAAGATTCTTCTGCCATCGCCAAAAAACTCGACAGCATGAAAATCCCCTTCGAGGTCTCCGCCGATGGCAAGACCATCAAGGTAAGCAGCGACATGGTCGGCAAGGCGCGTATGGCTGCTGCGGGCGAAGGACTGCCGCGTGGTGGTTCGATCGGTTATGAAATCTTCGACCAGAAGGAAGGCTTCGGAACCACCAGTTTCGTGCAGAACATCAACCATCTGCGCGCTCTAGAAGGTGAACTCTCGCGCACAATTTCGACGCTCAACACCGTATCATCGGCACGCGTTCATCTTGTGCTGCCGCAGCGCGAATTGTTCAGCCGCACTGAGAGCCATGCCACTGCCAGCGTTTTCCTGCGGTTGCGCGGCGTGCTCTCCGGCGAGCAAGTCAGCGCCATTAAGAATCTCATTGCTGCTGCAGTGCCGCAGCTACATACCGACAATATCTCCATCGTCGATGATAAGGGTAATCTACTCGCCAAGCCAAAGGGCTCGGAAGACCAAGCGAGTATTGATGGCGCGAACCAGACCGAGATGCGTAGTGGCTTTGAAGTTTCGCAGGCGCGCAAGATTGAAGATTTGCTGGCGCAGAGTATCGGCTTCGGCAAAGTGCGCGCCAAGGTTTCTGCCGAGATGGATTTTGATCGGATTGTCACCCAGTCTGAAATTTATGACCCCGATAGCCAAGTTGTGCGGTCACAGCAGACGACAACGGAAGAGTCCAAGAATGCTGAAGGTGGCACAGCGGGCGCGGTTTCTGTGCAGAACAACTTGCCCTCCGGCATCGAGCAAGGCGGCGGGAGCACAAACAACTCCAACAACCGCAATGAAGAAACGCTCAATTATGAAATCAACAAGACTGTCCGCAACCAAATCCGCGAGGGTGGCCAGATTCGCAAGCTCTCGGTCGCCGTAATGGTCGATGGCCGCTATGAGCCAGAGAAAGATAAAGACGGCAAAGAGGTGAAGGAGGGCAAGCCGGTCTATGTCGCCCGCACAGCGGAAGAGATGGATCAAATCAAGGCACTGGTGCGCTCCGCTATTAATCTCGATACTGCGCGCGGTGATACGCTGGAAGTTATCAATATGCGTTTCCAACAAGCTGAGGCTCCGGCCGACCAGCCCCTGCTCAACATGATGTTCGGCTTCCCGAAAGAAGACTTCATGCATCTGGTCGAAATTCTCGCCATGGCAGGCATTGGCGTTTTAGTGCTGTTGCTGGTGGTGCGGCCATTGCTCAATCGCGTGCTTGAATCAGCGAATTCCCTGGGTCAGGCGGCGCAAGAGAATACCAACAACCTTCTTGCTGCTGGCGGAGGCGCAGGCCAGTTACCTGGTGTCGGCGGCATGGCATCCGGCGGGTTGTTGACCGGCACGGTC
This sequence comes from Alphaproteobacteria bacterium, assembly GCA_017996055.1. Lineage (GTDB taxonomy): Bacteria > Pseudomonadota > Alphaproteobacteria > UBA9219 > RFNS01 > JAGOHT01. Next base: position 360 of record JAGOHT010000025.1, on the reverse strand, counting down.
GCGGGCGAGGAGGATTCCGGCGCGCTCGACCAGATGATTGATATTGGTCGCGTTGAAGGGCGGGTCAAGGCGTCATCGCTGCGTAAGATTAGCGAGATTGTCGAGAAGCATCCGGAAGAGTCGGTCGCGATTTTACGCAACTGGATTTACCAGGAAAATCGTTAGGCGGAGCTGAAGCACCATGGCGGTCAAAGTTCGAGACGATATTCGTAGCCTGAGCGGCGCGGAAAAAGCAGCCGTTGTTATTCTTTCCCTGGGCGAAGAACAGGCCTCGCGCATTTTTTCACATATGAATGACGACGAAATCAAAGAGCTGTCGCAGGTAATGGCTAATCTCGGCAATGTCAGCTCGAATCTGAT
>JAGOHT010000165.1 GCA_017996055.1 Alphaproteobacteria bacterium | reverse complement strand
CCCTGATCGCGCCGCTCCTGCGCGCTCCAACATGGACAGAGCGATTGTCGGCTCACTTTGTCGGGCCTGGCCCGCTGTAAGAGCGCACAAACAAACCATAAATTAGCGGCCAAATCATTGGCTTAGTCCCCAGGCTTGCCTGGAAAGGATTGGTCGTGTCAGATTCTGAAGGGTTTAATTGCAATAGTTGCTTGCTTCGGCACGCCAAACCCGTCATAAGGACGGCGTTCATAAGATTTTTTGCGCTGCGGCGGAATGCAGCGCGCGCGGCCAGCCGCGCCCAGGGGATCAGCCCCCAGAAAAAAACACCACCAGCGGACGGGAAGCCCAAATTATGGAATTGCGGAACATTGCCATTATTGCTCACGTTGACCACGGTAAGACTACCTTGGTCGATGCCATGCTGCGCCAATCCGGCATTTTCCGTGCCAATGAAAAAGTCGCCGAACGCGTGATGGATAGCAACGATCTAGAAAAAGAGCGCGGCATCACCATTCTCGCGAAGTGCACATCCATCGACTGGCATGGCACCCGCATCAATATTGTTGATACGCCTGGGCACGCCGATTTCGGTGGTGAAGTCGAACGTATACTTTCGATGGTCGATGGTGTCGTCGTGTTGGTCGATGCCGCCGAAGGCCCGCTGCCTCAAACCAAATTCGTCGTCGGCAAGGCGCTCAAGCTCGGCTTGCGCCCCATCGTCGTCATCAACAAAATTGACCGCAACGACGCCCGCCCTCACCAGGTGCATGATGAAGTCTTCGATCTTTTCGCCGCGCTTGATGCCAGTGAAGATCAACTCGATTTCCCGACACTGTTCGCGGTTGGCCGCGAAGGTTGGGCCGTTGAAAAGGCCGACCAGAAGGGTAGCGACCTCAAGCCACTATTCGATCTCATCATCCGTCACGTGCCTGCGCCAAAAGTTGACGCCACGACCCCATTCCGCCTGCGCGCCACCATTCTGGAAGCTAATCCGTTCCTGGGGCGTATTCTCACTGGCCGTATTGAAAGCGGCAAGGTGCGCCCGAATATGACGATCAAGTCGCTAACCCGCGACGGTCAACTCATCGAGCAAGGCCGCATCACGAAGGTTCTGGCCTTCCGCGGCATCGAACGCGTGCCAGTTGATGAAGCCGAGGCAGGCGATATCGTTGCGCTCGCCGGTCTGACCAAAACCACTGTCGCCGATACGATTTGCGATATCGTCGTGACCGAGGCACTGCAAGCGCAGCCGATCGATCCGCCAACCATCGCCATGACTTTCTCGGTCAATGACAGCCCACTCGCCGGTCAAGAAGGCGACAAGGTGACGAGCCGGATGATTCGCGAGCGTTTGATGCGCGAATCAGAAGGAAATGTCGCCATTCGCGTCACCGAGTCAGAAGACAAGGATAGTTTCGAAGTGGCGGGGCGCGGTGAATTGCAGCTCGGCATTCTCATCGAAACCATGCGCCGCGAAGGCTATGAACTCTCGATCAGCCGCCCCCGTGTGCTGATGAAGAACGAAAACGGCCAAAAGTTGGAACCGATTGAAGAAGTTGTCATCGACGTTGACGAACAGCATTCCGGAACCGTTGTGAACAAAATGGCGGAGCGCAAGGCCGAGATGACCGAAATGCGCCCCTCTGGCGCCGGAAAGGTGCGGCTGGTGTTCCATGCCCCCTCGCGTGGCCTCATCGGCTATTTCAGTGAATTTCTGTCCGACACACGCGGCACGGGCGTGATGAACCGGCTCTTCCACAGCTATGCCCCCTATAAAGGGCAAGTGCAGGGTCGCCGCGTCGGCGTACTGATTTCCAATGGTCAGGGCGAAGCGGTAACCTATGCGCTGTGGAAACTGGAAGATCGCGGTCCTATGCTGATTACCGGCGGGGTCAAGGTCTATGAAGGCATGATCATCGGAGAGCACAACAAGGGCAACGACCTTGATGTGAACGTACTGGAAGGCAAGAAGCTGACCAATATCCGCGCTGCCGGTAAGGACGAGGCCGTACGGCTGACCACGCCGATGCAGATGACGCTCGAAAAGGCTATCGCCTATATCGAGGACGATGAGTTGGTCGAGGTGACGCCGAAAAGCATCAGGCTGCGCAAGAAATATTTGAACCCGAACGACCGTAAGCGAGCCAGCCGCGCTGCCGCCGAAGGTTAATCGCGTCATAATATTGCGCTGATTATCGGTTTTGTGGGATTTTATTTTGCTAAAGCGGCAGCCATGCTAGGCTGCTGCATTATTTAGGATGCAGTTATGCGTCCCAATTTTAAACGGCTTTTGTGAATACAAGGAACAGAACGCCGACACAAGTATAGTGGCTATGGAAAACGTTACGGCTGACCAACCCTCATCTTGGCCTCAGGTCGGACAGGCCATCCGCAAAGGATTAAGCATTGCAGGACGTGCTGGCCTTGTCGGCGCGCTCACGGCAACAGTCCCTGGCGCTGCGCTATTGCTTGCACCAATCTGGCACCGTTTGCGTGGCGACAAGGATTATTTTGTCAAAGCAGCCACCTTTCCTGAGCCGGTCATCAAGGAATACGGCATTACGCCCAGCAACCCCAAATATGGCCAGCTGAAAAGAGCTATAGATGCCATGCTAGTGCAGGAGGGGCGCCCACCGGCACAATTGCTAGTTCTCGACCCCATCTATTCCGTAATGAGCGGCACATACCTGCGCTCCAACACAATAGCAGCCAAAGAGGAATTTCTTGATTTGCTGACTCCGCCGGAGCGTGAGGCGTTTATGCGACATGAGATTGCCCATTTGGTACAAAAAGAGACGCGCACGAAGACCATTGCTCAGGAATTCGTCGATAACGCGAAATCCATCTGTTTAAATTTTGCACCTGCTACGATGGCTCTGGCCGCCACGGCAGCAAAAACTGTTGAAGCCGTTACCCCAGATCTATTTCATCGGACTGCTGACGCTATCACGCGGCTGGCCCCGAACCTCTCCGTTGAAGGCATGGCGTTCAATACGGTGACGAATATAGTTGCGCTGGGTGGTGCCTCTTTGGTTGCCCGCTTTCTTGCCCGCCGCGCCGAATTTGCTGCCGATCAGTATGTCGTTGATGACCCAACACCCGGCGGTGTAGACCGCGTTACCCAGGCCTTGATGCGCGGCCACAATCTGCCGGATCGCGCCCGTCGTGCCGCCGTACCAATGCGTGCGATTTTGACCAAGCCTAAACTTAGTCTGGCGACGATCAGCGAGGCGCTGACCGAACATCGGCTCATGTCGACCCATCCGACCGTGCCGGAGCGTATCCGCGCCGCCTATGCCTATGCCAACAAAAAGGGTATTGTGCCGAAGTTAGGCGTCGATGATGTCTGGCGTCCCAATAACGGATTACATTTATAAGACCATAGAATCTACTCAGAATGTTATCAAGCTGAGGCGAAAATGTTGGTTTCTGAATACGAAACCGGTGAAGGTTTCGTGACCCCGCAGCGTATGTTGAAATACGTGAGGAGTGGTAGCGCAAGATTTGAGCCCAATGCAGGTTTCATGTGCATTTGCAGCCTAGCCTGAGAAAATTTTTAGATAGGTTCTAGATGATTAGTGATCTCGACGCCCGCGCCCGCACCGTCCTCAAGCAAGTGGTCGATGCCTATGTCGCGACCGGCGCGCCCGTCGGCTCGCGGACACTTTCCCAACTTTCCGGCCTGCAGCTTTCGCCAGCCACCATCCGCAATGTTATGGCGGAACTGGAGGAGCGCGGCCTACTGCGCGCGCCGCACATTTCCTCCGGACGGATTCCGACCGAAGCTGGCCTGCGTTTGTTTGTTGATGGCTTACTGGAGATTGGCGCTCTCAGCCCAGCGGAACAACGCCAGATTGAAAGCGAGTGCCTCGCCGCCGGGAAAAATCTTCCCGACGTGCTCGACCGCGCAACGCAGAATCTCGCCGGACTGTCCGCCTGTGCCGGACTCGTCGTGGCCCCAACAACGGATCGTGGGCTCAAGCAAGTCGATTTCGTCAGCCTAGGCCAGGGGCGCGTCCTCGTCATTCTGGTTACAGAAGATGGTCTGGTGGAAAATCGTGTTCTAGAAACTGCGGCCAATATACCGGCCAGCAGCCTAACTATCGCCGCCAATTATCTCAATGCACGGCTGCAGGGTCGCACACTCGCCGAAGTGCGGCAGGATGTGGCGAAGGAGATCGCGGCACAACAAGCCGCGCTCGACGAGCTAACCGGCAAACTAGTCACTTCCGGTCTCGCGATTTGGGCGGGTGATCAACAAGGCGTTGGCCAGCTGATTTTGCGCGGCCAGGCGCATCTGCTGCAAGATGTTCACGCCCGCGAGGAAATCGATCGCGTGCGCAAGCTCTTCGAGACGCTCGATACGCGCACGGAGCTGATGCGCCTGCTACAAGCAACGGATGCGGCACAGGGTGTAAAAATTTTTATCGGCGCGGAGAATGGCGCCTTTGCTGAAACCGGTTATAGCCTGGTGCTCGCCCCTTATAAAAACCAGCGCGAGCAAGTAATTGGCGCGATAGGCGTTATCGGCCCGACACGGCTCAATTATGCCCGCATCATCCCGATGGTAGATTATACCGCCAAACTCATTGGCGGCCTGCTGGGGGCACGATCAACGCAAACATAATCTCGTTGCGGCGCATGAAGGGCAGAGTCCACGGCGGGTTATAAAACGCGTATTGTGGCGCACCCGTCACC
>JAGOHT010000024.1 GCA_017996055.1 Alphaproteobacteria bacterium | reverse complement strand
AGATGTGTATAACTGACAGCGATCAACCAACTGGTGCGTAAAGGCCGCGAAGTTCCGAAGTACCGGGACAAGGTGCCCGCGCTCAAGGAATGCCCGCAGAAGCGTGGTGTCTGTACACGCGTTTATACGACGACACCGAAGAAGCCTAACTCGGCCTTGCGCAAGGTCGCGCGCGTGCGTCTGACCAATGGTTTTGAAGTCATCAGCTATATTCCGGGCGAAGGCCACAATCTGCAAGAGCACTCTGTCGTCATGATCCGTGGCGGTCGTGTGAAGGATTTACCCGGTGTGCGTTATCACATCATTCGCGGCACGCTGGATACCCAGGGTGTCAAGGATCGCAAACAACGCCGTTCGAAGTATGGCGCGAAGCGTCCTAAGTAATTTACGTATTGAACGAAATAGGGGAATTTTTCGATGGCCCGTCGTAGAAGAGCAGAGAGACGCGAAGTTTTGCCGGATGCCAAGTTCGGCGAAATCCTTGTGACCAAATTCATGAACTGCTTGATGGAGCAGGGCAAGAAGTCGGTTGCGGAAGGCATCGTTTACGGCGCTTTTGACATCATTCGCGCTAAGGTCAAGAAGGACCCGCTGGAAGTCTTTAAGGAAGCGCTGACGAAAGTGAAGCCGCATCTTGAAGTGCGTTCGCGTCGCGTTGGTGGTGCCACCTATCAGGTGCCGACCGATGTTCGTCCGGACCGCGGCATGGCGCTCGCTATGCGCTGGCTAATTATCGCGATGCGGAAGCGCGCGGAAAAGACGTCACCGGAACGTTTGGCGGCTGAGCTGATGGCAGCGGCGAACGATAACGGCGCGGCAATCAAGAAGCGTGAAGACACTCACAAAATGGCCGAAGCCAATAAGGCTTTCGCGCATTACCGCTGGTAAGGAACGGTTCTGGCTATGGCACGCAATACTCCGATTGAGGACTATCGTAATTTCGGCATCATGGCGCACATTGATGCTGGGAAAACCACGACCACAGAACGTATCCTCTATTACACAGGCAAGTCGTATAAGATTGGCGAAGTGCATGAAGGCACCGCCACGATGGACTGGATGGAGCAGGAACAAGAGCGTGGCATCACGATTACCTCCGCCGCGACAACTTGCTTCTGGAAAATTGGCGAGAAGCCTTATCGCTTCAACATTATCGATACTCCTGGGCACGTTGACTTCACGATTGAAGTCGAGCGCAGCTTGCGCGTTCTTGACGGTGCGATTGCTGTTTATGACAGTGTTGCTGGCGTTGAGCCGCAGTCGGAAACCGTATGGCGTCAGGCTAACAAATACGGTGTGCCGCGTATTTGTTTTGTCAACAAGATGGATCGCACTGGTGCGAATTTTTTCCGCACCGTCAGTATGATTAAGGACCGCCTGGGGGCGGTGCCTCTGGTTATCCAGCTGCCGATTGGCACGGAGGCCGAGCATAAGGGTCTCGTCGATTTGCTGAAAATGAAGGCGCTGATTTGGGAAGATGAAGCGTTGGGCGCGAAATTCAACGAAGTTGAGATTCCGGCCGACCTCGTCGAAAAGGCCAAAGAATACCGCAAGATGATGATTGAAACCGCCGTCGAGATGGACGATGCGGCGATGGAACAATATCTGGGTGGTGAAGAGCCGAGCATCGATGTGCTCAAGAAATGTATCCGTAAGGGTACGCTGGCGCGTAAGTTCTTCCCCATCCTCTGCGGCGCCTCGTTCAAGAATAAGGGCGTGCAGCCAATGTTGGACGCGGTCGTTGATTTCCTGCCGTCGCCGCTCGATGTCGGTAGCGTCAAGGGTTATAAGGTCGGCGGTACGGAACAAACTGAAGAGCGTGCGCCGAGCGATAGCGCACCGTTCTCCGGACTCGCGTTCAAAATCATGAACGACCCGTTCGTTGGTTCTCTGACCTTTGTGCGCATCTATTCTGGCACCTTGAGCTCTGGCACTTATGTCCAGAACACGACCAAGGATGATCGTGAACGTATTGGGCGTATTCTGTTGATGCATGCCAATAACCGAGAAGAAACAAAGGAAGCTTTTGCGGGCGACATCGTCGCGTTGGCAGCTCTTAAGGGCACAAAGACTGGTGATACGCTTGCTGATGCCGCAAAGCCGGTTGTGCTTGAACGTATGGTTTTCCCCGTTCCGGTTATCGGGATGGCCGTGGAGCCGAAGACGAAGGCCGACCAAGAAAAGATGGGCGTGGCTTTGCAGCGCCTAGCTGATGAAGATCCCTCTTTCCGCGTCATGGTTGACCATGAAACGGGTCAGACGATTATCATGGGTATGGGCGAGCTTCACCTCGACATCATCGTTGATCGTATGCGTCGTGAATTTAAGGTTGAAGCCAATGTCGGTGCGCCGCAGGTGGCGTATCGCGAAACGATTACGCGTAAACATGTTATCGACTACACCCACAAGAAGCAGTCGGGCGGTTCAGGTCAGTTTGCGCGCATTACGCTTGAGTTCGAGCCGCTGCCGCCGGGTTCTGGCTACCAGTTCGAGACGAAGATTGTCGGCGGATCCGTCCCTAAGGAATATATCCCTGGCGTCGAAAAAGGTTTGAACAGCGCGCGGGATACGGGCGTGTTTGCGGGGTTCCCTTGCATCGACTTCAAGGCAACACTAACAGATGGCGCCTATCACGATGTTGACTCGTCAACGCTGGCGTTCGAAATCGCGGCGCGCGCAGCGTTCCGTGAAGGAATGCCAAAGGCTGCGCCGACCTTGCTCGAGCCGATTATGAAGGTCGAAGTCGTGACGCCTGAAGATTTCCTAGGCGATGTTATCGGCGATCTGAATAGCCGTCGTGGACAAGTGCAGAGCATGGATCAGCGTGATGATGGTTCACGCGTCGTGACGGCGGTTGTGCCGCTGGCAACGATGTTCGGTTATGTCAGCAAGCTGCGTTCTATGACGCAGGGGCGTGCGGTTCCGAACATGGAGTTCGATCACTACGAGCCGGTCCCGAATGCCGTGGCGCAAGAAGTTAAGCTGAAGTTGGCCGGTTAATCATCGGCTGCATGAGAGTACGGAAAACACTAACCGAACATACGGAGTAGGAAAAATGGCGAAGGAAAAGTTCAATCGTAACAAGCCGCACTGCAACATCGGCACCATTGGTCACGTTGACCATGGCAAGACCTCGTTGACCGCGGCGATTACCAAGGTGCTGGCTAAGACCGGCGGCGCCACCTTCACTGCCTATGACCAGATTGATAAGGCACCAGAAGAAAAGGCGCGTGGTATTACGATTTCTACTGCGCACGTCGAATACGAAACCGCGAACCGTCACTATGCGCACGTTGATTGCCCAGGGCACGCCGACTACGTCAAGAACATGATCACAGGTGCGGCGCAGATGGATGGCGCTATCCTCGTGGTTGCTGGCGACGCTGGTCCGATGCCGCAAACCCGCGAACACATCCTCCTAGCACGTCAGGTTGGTGTTCCGGCGATCGTCGTCTTCATGAACAAGATGGACTTGGCGGATCCTGAACTGGCCGAGCTGGTCGAAATGGAAATCCGCGACCTGTTGACCAAGTATAACTTCCCCGGCGACACAATTCCGATCATCAAGGGTTCGGCGCGCGCCGCGCTTGACGACACCAATCCGGAAATGGGCGAACAGGCTATCCTTAAGCTCATGGAAGCCGTGGATAAGAGCATCCCGCAGCCAGATCGCCCGATTGATAAGCCGTTCCTCATGCCGGTCGAAGACGTGTTCTCGATCAGCGGTCGTGGTACGGTTGCTACCGGTCGTGTCGAGCGCGGTATCGTCAAGGTCAACGAAGAAGTCGAAATCGTCGGCTTGAAGGCGACGCAGAAGACTGTCGTGACCGGCGTTGAAATGTTCCGCAAGCTGCTGGATCAAGGGCAGGCGGGTGACAATATCGGTGCGCTGCTGCGTGGCACTAAGCGTGAAGACATTGAGCGCGGCCAAGTTTTGGCTAAGCCGGGTTCCATCACGCCGCACACCAAGTTCAAGGCAGAATGCTACATTCTCACGAAGGATGAAGGTGGTCGTCATACGCCGTTCTTCACCAATTATCGTCCGCAATTCTACTTCCGTACGACGGACGTGACCGGTGAAGTGATGCTGCCGCAGGGCACTGAAATGGTTATGCCTGGCGACAACATCTCGGTTGATGTGAAGCTTATTGCCCCGATCGCCATGGATGAAGGTCTGCGCTTCGCTATCCGCGAAGGCGGTCGGACCGTCGGCGCTGGTGTTGTGGCGAAGATTATTGAGTAAGGAAGAATAGTCCCGCAGCGGTTCGCGCCGCTGCGGGAACATACGATACGACAAATGGCGCGTAAGCGCTGCCGGTGTGCGATGGAAGCCTGCCGGTCAAATAGGGAAATGCCCGCGAGGGTTGGAGACAAAGAACATGGACGCACAAACGATCCGCATCCGCCTCAAGGCGTATGATCATCGCGTACTCGACCAATCGGTCGGAGAAATCGTCAACACTGCGAAGCGCACAGGCGCGCGTGTTGTTGGGCCGATTCCGCTTCCGACCCTGATCGAAAAGTTCACCGTTAACCGCGGCGTCCATATAGATAAGAAGTCGCGTGAGCAATTTGAGATGCGGACGCATAAGCGTTTGCTGGATATTCTTGACCCGACCCCGCAGACCATCGACGCGCTGATGAAGCTCGACCTGGCCTCCGGCGTTGATGTCGAGATTAAGGTTTAAGGAGTGCGATGATGAGCACGAAGCTGCGCACCGGCCTGTTGGCCAAGAAGATCGGCATGACCCGCTTGTTTGATGACAAGGGCAATCATGTGCCTGTGACCGTTTTGCAGGTCGAGGAATGTCAGGTCGTCGCCGTAAAAACGGTCGAGCGTGATGGTTATGTTGCGTTGCAGCTGGGTGTCGGCAAGGCTAAGGCTAACCGTGTGACGAAGCCAATGCGTGGCCATTTCGCCAAGGCGAAGGTTGAGCCGAAGAAGTCATTGGTTGAGTTCCGCGTCACGCCTGATGCGGTGCTGGAGCCTGGTACGGAAATCGCGGCGACGCATTTCGTTCCTGGTCAGTTTGTTGATGTGACTGGTACCACAATTGGTAAGGGGTTCGCCGGTGCGATGAAGCGCCATAATTTCGGTGGTTTGCGCGCAACCCACGGTGTGTCGGTTTCGCACCGCAGCCACGGTTCAACGGGTGGCCGCCAGGATCCAGGACGTGTGTTCAAGAATAAGCGTATGGCTGGCCATATGGGTGTTGTCCGCGTTACGCAGCAGAATTTGGCGGTTGTCGCCGTTGATGCGGCGCAGGGTTTGATTATGGTCAAGGGTGCCGTGCCGGGTGCTGATGGCGGTTTGTTGCAGGTTCGTGACGCCGTGAAGCGTGTTTTGCCCAAGGATGTGCCATTTCCGGCCGGCCTGAAGCAAGCTGCTTCGGCCTAAGCGAGGAATGAGGGATAAGATGAAAGCCGCAGTCGTCAATTTAGAGAATAAGAAGGTCGGCGAAGCCGATCTTGCCGACGCTATCTTCGGCATTGCCGAACGTAGCGACGTTTTGGCTCGTGCTGTTTTCTGGCAACAGGCCAAGAGCCGTGCCGGTACGCACAAGACCAAGGGAGTCTCGGAGATCAGTGGCACCACGAAGAAGCCGTGGGCTCAGAAGGGCACTGGTCGTGCGCGTCAGGGGAGCTTGCGTTCGCCGCAGTTCCGCAAAGGCGCGGTGATTTTTGGCCCGGTCGTGCGTGATCATGCGCATGAGTTGCCGAAGAAGTTTCGCCGTTTGGCACTTTGCATGGCGCTGTCGGCGAAGCTCAAGGCTGGCAAGCTGATTGTGCTTGATGCCGCCAAGGCAGAGAGCGCGAAGACCAAAGAAATGGCAGCGAAGCTGAGCAAGCTGGGTGCAGAACGTGCGCTGATTATTGATGGCGCCAACCTTGACGCTCATTTCGCACTGGCTGTTCGTAATTTGCCGTTCGTTGATTTGCTGCCAGAGCAGGGCGCCAATGTCTATGACATCCTGCGTCACGACACGCTGATTTTGACGAAGAACGCGGTCGAACAGTTGCAGGCCCGTTTGTCTAAGCAGGCGGCGTGAGGGAGCAGATTATGGCAGAGAAACAGAAGAAAACCGCGACGCCGACCCAAGTGACGCCCGCGCTTTATGACATCATCCTGACACCGCATGTGACCGAAAAAGCCACCATGGGTTCTGCGCATAACCAGGTGACCTTTAAGGTCGCGTTGGATGCGACCAAGCCGCAAATCAAGCAGGCGATTGAGAATTTGTTCAAGGTGACGGTCAAGGGCGTGAACACCATTCGTGTGAAGGGTAAGAATAAGCGCTTCAAAGGTCGTATGGGGCAGCGCTCTGACTATAAGAAGGCGGTGGTGACTCTTGCTGCTGGCCAGACGATTGACGTGGCGACCGGTCTGTAAGGGATACTTATCATGGCATTGAAAAAATTTAACCCGATTACCCCCGGTCTGCGCCAGCTGGTCATTGTTGACCGTAGCGAGCTGTGGAAGGGTAAACCGGTCAAGACGCTGACCGAAGGTCTGAAGCGTACTGGAGGCCGTAATAACACTGGCCGTATCACAACGTTCCATATCGGTGGTGGTCACGCGCGGCGTTATCGTTTGGTCGATTTTAAGCGCACCAAGCATGATATGACGGCGACGGTCGAACGGTTGGAATATGATCCCAATCGCACGGCTTTCATTGCCCTGATTAAGTATCAGGACGGCACCTTGTCCTACATTATCGCGCCGCAGCGTTTGCAAAAGGGCGATGTGGTCGAGAGCGGCAAGAAGGTCGATGTGAAGCCGGGCAACGCGATGCCGCTGAAGAGCATCCCAATTGGCACGATTATTCATAATGTCGAGATGAAGCCGGGTAAGGGTGGTCAGCTGGCGCGTTCGGCTGGCACCTATGTGCAGCTTGTCGGTCGTGACTCTGGTTTCGCCCAAATCCGTTTGAGCTCCGGCGAACTCCGCAAGGTGCAGCAGGAATGTATGGCGACGATTGGCGCGGTGTCGAACGCTGACCATGGCAATACACAGCTGGGCAAGGCCGGCCGCAAACGCTGGATGGGCATTCGTCCGACCGTGCGCGGTGTGGCGATGAACCCGATTGACCACCCGCATGGTGGCGGTGAAGGCCGGACATCTGGTGGCCGTCATCCAGTCACGCCTTGGGGCAAGGGCACCAAGGGCACCAAGACGCGTAATAACAAGCGCACGGACGGCATGATTATCCGCCGCTTGAACAAGCGTCGCGATGCTCAGGGCGGGAACCGGTAACCGAGGCAGATGATGGCAAAGTTACCGGCACAAAAGGCAGCTGAGAGGGAATTTGCAGTGCGTCCGCGCCTGCGGATGCCGATGAGCTACCGTGCGTCGGAGTTTGCTAAGGCGGCGGTTGTTGCGCTCAAGCGCACATTGCAGCCAAAGCGGGAAATGGCCAGGCCACACCTGGTGGTGAATAATACGGGTTTGAGGAGATAAGACCGTGGCACGTTCGATTTGGAAGGGTCCGTTTGTAGACGGGTATCTGTTGAAGAAGGCGGATAAGGCGCGGGCGTCCGGCCGCAACGAGATCATCAAGATCTGGTCGCGCCGTTCGACGATTTTGCCGCAATTCGTCGGTCTGACCTTCGGTGTCTATAACGGTCAGAAGTTCCTGCCGGTTTCGGTGACGGAAAATATGATCGGCCACAAGTTCGGTGAATTCGCACCGACGCGGACGTTCAAGGGCCATACGGCCGCCGATAAGAAGGCTGAGAAGGCGGCATAGGAGCGCAAAAGATGGGTAAGCAGAAAACACAACGCCGGATTGGCGATGACAGCGCGAAGGCCATAGCGACGACAATTCGTAGCTCGGCGCGCAAGCTGAACCTCGTGGCGGCGAGCATTCGCGGCATGAAGGTCGCTGAGGCGGTCACTGCGCTCGACTACACCAAGCGTCGTGTCGCCAAGGATGTGAAGCGCGTGCTGCAGGCTGCCGTAGCGAATGCGGAAAACAATCATCAGTTGGATGTTGATAAGCTGGTGGTTGCGGAAGCGAGTGTTGGCCGTGCTTTCGTCATGAAGCGCTGGATGGCGCGCGGCCGTGGCAAAAGCTCCGGCGTTGAAAAGCCCTTTAGCAACCTGACCGTCGTGGTTCAGGAAAAAGAAATTGTCGCCAAGCGTACAAAGAGCAAGACGCCAGCGAAGAAGACGGACGCAAAAGCTGCGCCGAAGCAAGCAAAAACCCCGAAGCAGCCCGCGGCCAAACCCGCCACGGCAGAGGCAGGAGCATAATCCATGGGTCAGAAAGTCAATCCAATCGGTATGCGTCTCGGCATTATCCGTACCTGGGATAGCCGCTGGTATGCGGGCCGCGATTTTGCCGATTTGTTGCATGAAGATATCAATATTCGCGCGTTCCTTGAGGATAAGCTCAAGGCGGCTGGTGTTGCCAAGATTTTGATCGAACGCCCGGCAAAGAAGGCGAACATCACGATTTATTCGGCTCGTCCAGGCGTCGTGATCGGCAAGAAGGGCGCGGATATTGAAAAGTTGCGTTCTGATCTCGCTACTATGACGAATTCAGAGGTCAGCCTGAACATCACTGAAATCCGTAAGCCGGAAATCGATGCCAAGCTGGTGGCTGAGAATATCGCTGGGCAGTTGGAGCGCCGCGTGGCGTTCCGTCGTGCGATGAAGCGCGCAGTTCAGTCTGCAATGCGTTTGGGCGCGCTCGGTATTCGTATCAACTGCGGTGGCCGTCTCGGTGGGGCAGAAATTGCGCGCACGGAATGGTATCGTGAAGGTCGGGTGCCGCTACATACGCTGCGCGCAGATGTCGATTTCGGTTACGGCACCGCGCATACGACGATGGGTACATGTGGCGTAAAGGTCTGGATTTTCAAGGGTGAAATCCTTGAGCATGACCCGATGGCGGTTGAGAAGCGCTCGACCGAGCCGACGCAGCAGCACTAAGATTACGCGAGAGATGGTGAAGTCAAATGTTGGAACCTAAACGCCCCAAGCACCGCAAGATGCACAAAGGCCGTATTCACGGCGCTGCCAAGGGTTGGACGCGTCTGAATTTCGGAGCCTTCGGTTTAAAGGCGATGGAGCCGGAACGTATCACCGCCCGCCAGATTGAGGCAGCGCGTCGTGCCATTAGCCGTGCCATCAAGCGTCAGGGCAGGTTGTGGATTACTATTTTCCCGGATGTTCCGGTCTCGAAGAAGCCGGCGGAAGTGCGCATGGGTTCTGGTAAGGGGTCGGTTGAATTTTGGGCTGCACGAGTGCATCCCGGGCGCATCATGTTCGAGCTCGATGGTGTTCCGGCCAATGTGGCTAAGGAAGCGTTCGCGCTTGCGGCGGCAAAGCTGCCGATTAAGACGAAGTTTATTCAGCGTTTGGGTGAGGGGGCGTAAATGGCAACCGTGAAGGCAAAAGATATCCGCCTCAAGACGGAAAAAGAATTGGCCGAACAGATTTTGGCGCTGAAAAAAGAGCAGTTCAACATGCGCTTTCAGAAGGCGACGGGTCAGTTGACGCATACCGACAGGCAACGCCAGGTCAAGCGCGAGATTGCCAAGATTCAAACCATCATGACGGAACGTCGCCGCAAGGCGCAGTCCGCAGCCTGAGAGGATTAGAGAAATGCCACGGCGCGTATTGCAGGGAACAGTGACGAGCGACAAGTGTGACAAAACCATTACGGTTTTGGTCGAGCGGCGCGTCATGCACCCGATTTACAAGAAGTATATTACCAAATCGAAGAAGTATGCAGCGCATGATGAAAAGAACGCGCACAAGACCGGCGACTTCGTCTCGATTATTGAATGCGCCCCCATCAGCAAGCGCAAGCGCTGGGTTGTCGTTGAAGAAGCGGCGCAGGGCAAGAAGCAAGCTGGTTAAGGCTAGCGTAGGATAGAGGACTGTAGTCATGATTCAGATGGAATCGACCCTTGAGGTCGCAGATAACAGCGGTGCCAAGAAAGTGGCCTGCATCAAGGTCATCGGCGGCTCGAAGCGTAAATTCGCCGGCGTTGGCGATATTATCGTCGTATCGGTGAAGGACGCGATTCCGCGTGGCCGCGTTAAGAAGGGCGACGTGCATAAGGCTGTCATCGTCCGCACCCGTAAGGAAGTGCGCCGTGACGATGGCACCCTTATCCGCTTTGACACCAATGCGGCGGTGCTGATCAACAAGGATAAGGAACCGGTTGGGACGCGTATTTTTGGTCCGGTGACGCGCGAACTGCGCAACCTAGGCTTTATGAAAATCATCTCGCTGGCGGAAGAGGTGCTGTGATGGCGACAAAAATGAAAATCAAGAAGAACGATCGCGTGATTGTCATCGCTGGCAAGGATAAGGGCAAGACCGGCACGGTCGTGCGCGTGATGCCGGAAGAGCAGCGGCTGGTCGTCTCTGGCGTCAACCAGATTACGCGTCACAAGCGTCCGACGGCGCAAGCGGCGGGCGGCATCGAAAAGCGCGAAGCGGCAATTCATGTGTCGAATGTCGCGCATCTCGACCCGAAGGCGAATAAGCCGACGCGCGTTGGTTTTAAGGTTCTGAGCGATGGGCGTAAGGTACGGGTCGCCAAGCGTTCCGGCGAACAGATTGATAATTGAGGGCTAAGGTCATGCAACCGAGACTGCAAAAACATTATGAGGAAGTGGTGCGGAACGCGATGATCGCGAAGTTCGGCTATAAGAACCGCTTCGAAGTGCCGCGTTTAGACAAGATTGTCATTAATATGGGCGTGGGCGAAGCTGTCAATGACAGCAAGAAGACCAAGCTTGCCGCGGAACAGTTGGCGCTTATTGCCGGCCAAAAACCGGTCATCACAAAGGCGCGCAAGGCGATTTCGACTTTCAAGCTGCGCGAAGACCTCGGTATCGGCTGTAAGGTCACGTTGCGTCGTCAGAAGATGTATGAGTTCCTTGACCGGCTGGTCACCATCGCTTTGCCGCGTGTGCGTGATTTCCGCGGCATTCCCGGTAAGAGTTTCGATGGTCGTGGCAACTATGCGATGGGCTTGAAAGAGCAGTTGGTGTTTCCGGAAATCGAATATGACAAGATCGATGAAGTTCGCGGTATGGATATCGTCATCTGCACCACGGCTAATACCGACGAAGAGGCCAAGGAATTGTTGCGCGGCTTTAACATGCCGTTCGCGAACTAAGGGAGTAAACGATGGCGAAGACCTCGATGATTGAGAAAAATAAGCGCCGCGAGCAGATGAGCGAGAATAAGGCGGAAAGCCGCGCCAAGCTCAAGGCGATTATCAAGAACAAGGAAACGCCAATGGAAGAGCGTTTCGATGCGGTTCAGCGCTTGGCGCGGATGCCGCGCAATTCCGCTAAGGTGCGGGTACGCAACCGTTGCGAGCTGACCGGTCGTCCGCGCGGGGTTTATCGTAAGTTTAAGTTGTGCCGCATCAAGCTGCGTGATCTCGCCTCGGCTGGCCAGATTCCCGGCGTTGTGAAATCGAGCTGGTAGGAGTACGCCCATGGCAATGTCAGATCCCTTAGGCGATATGCTCACGCGTATCCGTAACGGCCAGGCCGCGAAGCTCGCGGTCATCAGCTGCCCAATGTCGGAATTTCGCCGGCATGTGCTCGAAGTGCTGCAGAAGGAAGGTTACATTCGCGGCTTCAGTGACGTGAAACCGACCGAAGGTCCTGCTTATTTGCAGATTGAGCTGAAATATTACGAGGGCGATGCGGTTATTCGCCGTATTGATCGCGTGTCCAAGCCTGGTCGTCGCGTTTACGCGAAAATCAAGGATCTCGCACGTTATTACAACGGCTTGGGTATCTCGATTTTGTCGACGCCGCGTGGCGTCATGTCGGATAACGAAGCGCGGGCAGCCAATGTTGGCGGCGAAGTTTTGTGCCGCGTGTTCTAAGCAGCAGTGACGAATTGGAGTTAAGAATATGTCGCGCGTAGGAAAACATGCAGTCGCCGTTCCCAGTGGGGTTACGGTCGAAGTCAAGGGTAAGGCGATTGCCGTCAAGGGTAAGCTTGGCGCACTGAGTTTGGTTGCACCGGACGAAGTGGACGTCACGTTCGCCGAGGGCAAGCTGGCGGTGGCGCCGAAACATGAAACCCAAAAGGCGCGGGCACTGTGGGGCACGACGCGGAATAATTTGAGCAATATGGTCAAGGGTGTGACCGATGGCTATCGCAAGGTGCTGGAAATCGAAGGCGTCGGTTTTCGCGCCGCAGTGCAGGGTCAGGATCTGGTTTTGCAAATCGGGTTTAGCCATGAAGTGAAATATGCCATTCCGCAGGGCATCGCCATCAAGGCCGAAAAGCCGACGGTGATTTCCATCAGCGGTTTCGATAAGCAGAAGGTTGGACAGGTTGCCGCGGAAATTCGCGGCTTCAAGAAGCCGGAGCCTTATAAGGGCAAGGGCATCAAGTATGAAGGCGAAAAGGTCCGCCGTAAGGAAGGCAAGAAGAAGTAAGCGTGTCGGCGCGTAGCGCCGCAGGCCGTGAGACGAAAGAGCGAAGATAGGGTTGAAGCAAATGATCAAGGCAAACAAATTGCATAGTCGTCGGACGCAACGTGTCCGCAGCAAATTGCAGAAGGTTTCTGCACGGCCGCGTCTGTCGGTGTTTCGGTCGGAGAAGCATATTTACGCGCAGATCATCGATGATGTCGCTGGCAAGACACTGGTCGCTGCTTCGACGCTCGAAAAGGATTTGCGTGGCAAACTGAAGACCGGAGCAAATATCGCTGCCGCGACGGCAATCGGGCAGTTGGTTGCTGAGCGCGCGCTGAAGAAGAATGTCAAGGAAGTGCAATTCGACCGTGGCGGCAATCAGTATCATGGCCGACTCAAGGCGCTGGCTGAAGCGGCACGTGCCGCTGGTCTTTCGTTCTAAAGGGATAGGAAAACATGGCAAAAGCAGCAGAGAACACCGCTGAGAACGAAGAATCCGGCCGTCGTCGTCGCCGTAAGCGCGAAGAAGGCAATGAGAAGGCTGGCGGTGACAATGAGCGCAATGAGTTCATTGACAAGCTGGTCTCGATCAATCGTGTCGCCAAGGTGGTCAAGGGTGGTAAGCGTTTCGGTTTTGCTGCGCTGATTGTGATGGGCGATGGTAAGGGGCGCGTTGGTTACGGCACCGGCAAGGCGCGTGAAGTGCCGGAAGCTATCCGTAAGGCGACCGAGAGCGCTAAACGCAATCTGGTGCGTGTGCCGCTGCGTGAAGGCCGCACGATTCACCATGACGCCAAGGGTATGTTTGGTGCCGGAATGGTTGTGCTGCGGGCAGCGCCGCCAGGGACCGGTATCATCGCCGGCGGCCCAATGCGCGCTGTGTTTGAAGCTCTGGGTATCCAGGACGTGGTGGCGAAGTCGGTTGGTACATCCAACCCGCATAACATGGTCAAGGCGACTTTTGCGGCACTGGCGGCGGTGAATAGCCCACGTTCGGTGGCAAACCGTCGTGGTAAGAAGGTCAACGATATTTTCGGCAAGAAGCCTGGCGATAAGTCTGGCGAAGCGACTGAGGCATAAGATGAGCAAAACGACCAAAACTTTGCGTGTGACGCAGCTCGGCTCGTCGTTCCGCAAAAAGCCTGGTATGCGAGAGACTTTGATTGGCCTTGGTCTTGATAAGCGCCATAAGACACGGGAGTTGGAAGATACGCCCGCCGTGCGCGGTATGATCCGTAAGGTTCGTCACCTGGTTGAAGTGCAGGACTAAGAATTCGTATTTGGCATAAGGAACTGAGCCATGAAGTTGAATGAGATTCGTGATAATGCAGGTGCGCGCAAGCGCCGTATGATTGTCGGTCGCGGCATTGGTTCCGGCAAGGGCAAGACCTGCGGTCGTGGCGTCAAGGGACAAAAGGCGCGCACGGGCGTGGCGCTGAAGGGCTTTGAGGGTGGCCAGATGCCGCTGCATCGCCGTTTGCCGAAGCGTGGTTTCAAGAATATCTTCGCCAAGGACTATTCAGTCATTAATCTTGGCCGTCTGCAGGCCGCCATTAACGCTGGCCAGGTTGATGCGAAGCAGGAAATCACTGGTGCCGCTCTGATTGCTTCAGGGCTTGTGAAGCCAGCGCGCGACGGCGTGCGCCTACTCGGTAAGGGTGAAATAACCAGCAAAGTGACAATCCGTGTTGCAGGCGCTTCGCAAAGCGCTATTGATGCAGTTGCGAAAGCGGGGGGCAAGGTTACGGTAGATGCTCCAGTGGAAGAAGCTGCCGCTTAATCTATATACCAGACACTGAAAACGCGTTTTTGTGCCCTAACGGTGCAAAAGCGCGTTGTCATTTGTGCTGCTGGTAAAGTAAGCTTAACCTCTCAAGGGCAAATTGAACCTTTGGTTCTTTCCGTTGATAGGGGGTCGGAATGTCGATGCCGCGCGTACATTGGGGCACGTTTCTTCTGAGCCTATCCTTGCTTTTTGCGGTGCCCAGCATCGCGGCCGTGCGTTCAATTGACGATCTCAAGCAGGCGGCAGACAAAGGCGATGCCGCTGCACAATTTGAGCTCGGCACCCGATATTTCGATGGCGATGGAGTAATGCGCAACCCGCTTGAGGCAGAGAAATTGCTGCGCGCGGCGGCGGAGCAGGGGTTGCCGCAGGCGCAATTCAATTTAGCGCTCATTTATGATTCTGGACGAGGCGCTCAAAAAAATATGGCTGAAGCGGCCAAATGGTATCGTAAGGCAGCCGAACAAGGGGTTGCGGAGGCGCAAAGCAATCTGGGTTTCATGTATCGCGATGGGGATGGGGTTGCCAAAGACCTGACGCTGGCGGCGTTTTGGTTCCGCAAGGCATCTGACCAGGCCAATGCGCGGGCGCAGCTTGCGCTCGCCGATGCCCTCTTCAAGGGAGAAGGCGTGGCAAAAAACGTTCAGGACGCCGTAAAATGGTATCGGTTCGCTGCCATCCAAGGGCGGGTGAAGGCGCAGCTTGCCCTGGGTGATATCTATTATTTTGGCTTGACCGGAGAAAAGAACATCGGCGAAGCCCAGGGCTGGTATCAAAAAGCGGCGGAGAAGGGGAATGCGGAGGCGCAGCTGCGTTTGGGGAATATTCTTGAACGTCCCGAACCTCGCACGGCGATTGAATGGTATAAAAAGTCTGCCAATCAGGGGAATGCGCGCGCTCAGTTGAATCTTGGCAATATTTATAATTCGCAGTTGCACATCACACAGGAGGATCCAAAGAACGACCGTGAAGCCGTCGAGTGGTATCGCAAAGCCGCTGAGCAAGGGGTGGCCGAAGCACAATTTAACCTCGGCACTATGTATTTCAATGGCCAGGGTGTCGTGCGGCAAAAAATGGAAGCAATAAAATGGCTCAAGAAAGCTTCGGATCAGGGTATGCCGGAGGCACTGCAACAGCTGCAGGCTATCTTGCAGTAAGATCGCGTCGGTCTTTTTCCGCGGCAATGGCTGCGGTCTCTTGAAAAACAATTGTCGCCGCACCACTTTTCCCATAGCGTGGTGCAGGAAAATATGCTGTTTTCTTGGCGAGCAAAATCTCTCAACACATTGAAAGTACAATAATGGCATCCCCCGCAGAAAACCTTGCCACGTCCATGAACTGGTCGAACTTCGCCAAAGCCACGGAACTCAAGAGCCGCATCTGGTTCACGCTCGGGGCGTTGATCGTTTACCGTATTGGAACGCATGTGCCTTTGCCAGGCATCGATCCCGATCAGCTGGCGAAAATGTTCTCACAGCATTCCGGCGGCATTCTCGGCATGTTCGATATGTTGTCTGGCGGCGCGCTATTCCGCATGACGATTTTTGCATTGAACGTTATGCCCTACATCACGGCATCTATCATCATGCAGTTGCTTAGCCCCGTCATTCCTAGCCTTGATGCGCTAAAGAAAGAGGGCGAGCAAGGGCGGATGAAAATCAATCAATACTCCCGCTATCTCACGGTCATGTTCTCGGTTGTTCAGTCCTATGCCTTGGCGGTTGGTTTGGAAAATTCTGATGCCACAGTTGTGCTTGATCCGGGGATATTTTTCCGCATCTCCACAGTTATTACCTTGACGGGCGGAACACTTTTTCTGATGTGGCTTGGAGAGCAGATTACGGCGCGTGGTATCGGTAACGGTGTATCACTGATTATCTATACCGGTATCGTGGCGAACTTGCCCATCTCGTTAAGTAACACTTTTGAGCTGGCACGCACTGGGGCGATTTCGGGTTGGTTCATTGCCGTATTGCTGGCGTTGTTAGTCGCCGTCCTAGCGCTTTGCGTCGCTTGCGAGCGGGCGCAGCGCCGCATTCTGGTGCAGTATCCGAAACGTCAGATGGGCAACAAAATGTTTGGCGGCGAGGCGCAGCATATGCCGCTCAAGCTCAATACGTCGGGCGTTATTCCGCCGATTTTCGCCAGCTCGCTTTTGCTGTTCCCTCTAACACTGGCAAGCTTCACCGATGTTGGCCGTAATGGCTGGCTGGCTGATTTTGTCGCTATGTTGGGGCATGGCAAGCCGCTCTTCATGGTGCTTTATGCAGGGCTCATTATCTTCTTCGCTTTTCTCTATACCTCCTTGGTGTTTAATCCTGATGAAACGGCTGACAACCTCAAGAAATATGGTGGCTTTGTGCCTGGCATCCGGCCCGGCAGTATGACGGCGGATCATTTTGATTTTGTACTCACGCGTCTCACGGTGCTGGGCTGTGCTTACTTGGTGCTGGTATGCTTATTGCCAGAATTTCTGACGGCGCATTTCTCCGCGCCCTTCTACATGGGAGGCACCTCGCTACTCATCGTCGTCAGCGTGACGATTGATACGATCAGCAAAGTGCAGGCGCAGATGATGGCGCACCAGTATGAAGGCCTGATCAAAAAGGCGCGTTTGCGCGGTCGTAAAATCTAAGTCTGGGGAGAGGGCGCGTCATGAACATCATTCTTTTGGGACCGCCCGGTGCTGGCAAAGGCACTCAAGCTAAGCGGATTGAAGCACAATACGGTCTGGTACAGCTTTCGACAGGAGAAATGCTTCGCGCATCAAAGGAGCGTGGTGAGCCGTTGGGGCTGGAAGCCAAGGCTATCATGGATAGTGGCAAGCTCGTGCCTGACAGCCTGATGATTGGGCTCATCGCGGCGCGCATGGACGAACAGGATTGCAAAAACGGCGTCATCCTCGATGGCTTTCCGCGTACGGTGCCGCAGGCTGAGGCGCTTGATGTGATGCTAGAAAGTATGGGTAAGCAACTCGATGCCGTCATAGTGCTGGAGGTCGACGAACCGGCGCTCATTGAACGCGTTAGCGGTCGCTTTACCTGTGCTAAGTGTGGCGCAGGCTATCATGACAGCTTCTGTCCGACCAAACAGCCCGGGGTTTGCGACAAATGTGGTGGTAATGAGTTCACCCGCCGCGCCGATGATAATGCCGAGACTATGAAAGCGCGCCTGGCTGCCTACCGGCAGCAGACAACCCCCATTATCCCCTATTATGCCGATTGTGGCCTGCTTCACCGTGTTGACGGCATGGCGGCCATGGACGACGTAGAGGTGGCGATTGCTACGATTTTGCAACGATTGCGGCGTAGCTGAGATAATCTTAACCGCCATTGTGCTTGCTGAACTTGCTTTAACCATACGGCAAGGAATTTATGGCAATTTTTGCGGGCACCATGTTTCGTCATTCCCGCCCCATTCCCAGGGGCGCCCGGGGAGTCATCAAGTGAGCCAGATTGCCAATTTAAAAG